>CAMOXA010000039.1 GCA_946628745.1 uncultured Verrucomicrobiota bacterium
AGGCTCTAAGGGCGGGAAGTCGCCCGATTCCACCGATCTGCCCGAGCGCTGGCCGGCCGACCAGAAAGAATCCCGCCCCATCCGCTACGGCGAAAAGCGCGCTGAATGGCTTGTCGCGCAGTACAATGGTCCTGAATCGTCATCCGTGTATTCGCTTGCCTGCGCACAGGAACTCGTTGAACAATCACCCAAGGTGGCGGAACAGACGTATAAGACGCTTTCTTTTGGAAACAACGACAACAAGTGGGGAGATTTTGCCCATGTGGAGTTCCCGGGAACGTCAGAGTCTGTCGATATGAACAACTTCGCAATCACGGCTGTCGGCAGCATTCGCGTTCCGAGTGCGGGCGAATGGACGTTCGCCTGCCGCGGCGACGATGGCTTTCGGTTTGTCATCGCCGGCCGCGAATTCTCCGAAACCATTGAGCACGACAGAATCAGGGGACTTTGGCAAAAGCCTTTGCTTCACACGGTGAAGTTCCCGAGTGCGGGAGTTTACAGCGTAAACTGTCTTTATTTTGAGAAAGACAGCAATGCGGGGCTGGAGTTTTCAGTCGCTCGCGGCAAGCAATCGGGTTTTGATCCTTCAGTGTTCAAACTCGTCGGCGATCCTGAAAGCGGTATTGTGATGGTCGAAACCGCAAAATAAAGCCAGGAGGCAACGAATGGCGCGGCGGGAAGTCGGCCATGGTGCGAATTGGGCGCCACCCAAACCGGATGTTGGGTGGCACCCAAGCGTTCAGATCTACTTGCCCGTCTTCTTCATCGTATAGCCGTTGAAGCGATTGGTGTTGTAGAGCTTCTGCGCGGGATCCACCGAAAGGCCCATCGACTTGCGAATCGCGAGGAAGTCCTGCACGGACTTTTTGCCGACCTGCTGCACCGGCGCGCCGTGTCCGGCGGCGAGAAGCAGCACCTGGCAATACGCGTCGGCGTTCTCGGCGAACCACTCAGCCTCCTCGACGTCGCGTCCCCCGCAGACAATGCCGTGGTTTTCCATGAAAACGACGTTGGACTTCTTGGCGGCCTCGGCGACATTCGCCGCAACTTCGTCGGTCCCGGGCGTGCCGTACGGCGCGAGCGGAATCTGGTTGAGGAATATGTCCGCCTCGGGGTTAATCCCGTTCGGCGGGACGATTCCGGCGAAGAGAAACGCATTGCAGTGCGGCGGATGGCAATGCATGCACGCGTTCATTCCGGTCGCCTTCATCATGGCGATGTGCACCCTTACTTCGCTGGTGCGCGGACGGTAGCCGCACAGCTGGCCGGCCTGCATGTCGACGAGGCAGATGTCCTCGGGTTTCATGAAGCCCTTGCAGCAGAGCGTCGGGGTGCAGAGCAGAAGATCTTCGCCGACCCGCACGGAAATGTTGCCGCCGTTGCCGTCGGTGTAGCCCTTTCGGTAGATGCGCCGGCCCATCTCGCAAATCTGCTCCTTCACCTTTTCGATGGGCGCTGACTTGAAGAACCTGTCCAGCTCTTTTCTCGTCTTGGGCTGAGGGCCGTTCCGCCAGTCATAGGCGCGGTTGACGAGCGGTGGATTTATGTACAGCTTTTTGTCCATTGCTGCGTCTCCGTCTGCTCAGCGCTTGAGAAGGACGTCCTTCTCGTACTTCTGAACCGTTTTGAACCACTCCTCGCCTGCAGGCACGCCCATGCGCGCGCAGAACTCGTCCCACACCGCCTCAAACGGATAATTCTTGTATTCCTCCTGCAGAACGAGCTGGGCAGTGAACTCGCCGGCATCCTGGAGAGCCTTGAGCTGCGCGTTCGGGACGAGCATCGCCTTCAAAAGCTCCTTCTGCATGTTCCTCATGCCGAGGACCCACGCCGCCACGCGGCAGATCGACGCGTCGAAGTAGTCGAGCGCGATGATGAAATTCTCGGGTCCCATCTTGACGATTTCCTGCGCCGCCGCCCTGAGGTCGTCGTTCTGGCGGATGACATGGTCGGAGTCCCACCTCACGGGACGCGAAATATGAAACGCCACCTTGCCGAAGAACATCAGGAACGAACTTATCTTGTCGGCGACATTCTCGGATATGTGGAAGTGTCCCATGTCCAGAAGCGCGAGAATCTTGCGGCTCTGAGCGTAGCCCATCACGAACTCGTGCGAGCCGACGGTGTAGCTTTCGACTCCGATGCCGAAGAGCTTGGACTCAAAGGTCGGCACGACCATCTTCTTGTCGTACTTGGTCTTGAATATCTTGTCGAGCGAGTCGGCCATGCGCTGGCGCGGACCGAGACGGTCCGACGGTTCGTCCTTGTATCCGTCAGGCGCCCAGAAGTTGATCGCGCACGGGCTCTTGAGTTCCTTCGCGAAGTACTCGGCAATCTTGAGGCACTGGATGCCGTGCTTGACCCAGAACGCGCGAATCTTCGGGTCGGGGCTAGAGAGCGTCAGCCCGTCCACGACATTGCGGTGCGAGAAGAAGGTCGGGTTGAAATCGAGGCCGTAGCCGTTCTTCTTCGCCCAGTCGACCCACGGCTTGAACTGTTCCGGGCCGAGCTTGTCGCGGTCGACCACCTTGCCGGTGTGGATTCCGTAGCAAGCGTGCAGATTCACGCGGTGCTTGCCGGGAATGAGGTCCATCGCGAACTTGATATCCGCCATGAGCTGCTCGGGGGTGGTAGCCTTGCCCGGATAGTCGCCCGTGGTCTGGATGCCGTTCGACGCGCCGCCGACGGATTCAAATCCGCCGACATCGTCGCCCTGCCAGCAGTGCATTGAAATCGGAATCTTGGCGAGTGCCGCGATTGCCTTTTCGGTATCCACGCCTATCTTGGCGTACTTCTTCTGCGCTTCTTTGTAGCTCATTTCAGCCTCTTTCGTTTTTGTTTTGAAGAGCATCCTCTCCAAATGCATTTTACCGCATTCACGTATATTATACCACAATTTCCGCCCCGCGGACTACCCTTTCGGGTATTTGCCGGAGACAGCTATTTGGCAGAGACGCGGCGACAGTGAAGCATCAGCGGCCGAGAACCGCGTAGCCGAACCGCGCGACCCATTCCTTGAGCGCGCTGGTGTTTCTAAGCAGGGCATCGGCGGACGGGAAGAAATCGCCCGGCTCGACAGGGTGTTCGGCTATGTAGCTCATCTCGAAATCGGCCGGGACGGGTTCCACGTCCAGCCCCTGGCGCTTGAAGAGAGAAAGCGCTCTCGACATGTGCCACGCGCTGGTCACCAGCAGAACCTTCGCGCCGCCGGATCCGTCGCCCGCGCCGAGAAGGCCTTTGACGTATCTCGCCTCCTCTTCGGTGTTTCGAGGCTCTTCGCTGAACGCTATCGCCTCGCGAGGGACGCCGAGATCGACAAGAAAAGGAACAGTCGAATGCTCGCATCCGCCGCCGGTGCAAACGACCTTAAGTCCGTCGACGCGCGATTTGAGCGCATTGTACGCGCGCGCGCCCTGCCACACCCTGTCCGCACCCGAGAACAGTTCCGGTGCCTTGCACTTGTCGTGCGCGCCGGTTCCGCCGCCGAGCACCAGAATGACACCGGCAGGCGGGAGCGCGTCCAAAGAACCGTGCATCACGCCTTTACGCTCCCAGGCGCTTTCGAGGCCGGTGCCGACAAGACGCGTCGTTATCCCGCAACTCATTATCCATAAGAAAACCGCAGGCGCCGCCACTAACCACTTCGCGAGCTTTCCTCGCCGGCGGAAAACCGCGGCCGCCGCCATGCCGAGAAAGAGCAGCCCGAGCGGGCTCGCCACCCAGCCGACTATCTTGTTCAAATAATACATGTTCTACCGTCCTTTCGCGTGTTCAGCCTTCGAATCTCTCGCGCCGCGCGGCTTTCTTGGCGGAATGCGCATGTTTGTCGGCGAGCATCTTTTCTTTCTGCCGGCGGCTGCGGCGCCGCTTCTGCCTGCGGATTTTCTCCGCCGCCTGCCGCGCGGACGACTTGCGCTTGTGTTCGCGCTCGAGAATCATTTCCGCGAGCGTGCGCCGCGCGAGCCAGCGGTTCGTTTCGCGGCTGCGCGTCTCTCCACACTTCACCATCAGTCCGCTCGGCTCGTGCGACAGTCTAACGACGTTCGACGTCTTGTTCGTCTTCTGTCCGCCTGGCCCGCCGCCGAGAATGAAACTCTCCTCGAGATCGTCTTCGAAGACGGACGCCTCGGCCATGAGTTCGCGAATGGAATCAATCGTCTCAGGAGATATCATTGCGCGGCCGCCTCCTTACGGCACGTTCGCGGTGCGCCACGACGATGCGGCGAACGATGACATACGTCGGCGGGGTTAGAAGCGCGGCGAGAAGCAGTCCGCCGGCGAAAAATCCGCCAAGAACCTTCATGCCGAGATCGCACGCTACGCTCCAGCCCTCTCTGCTAAGAAGGCTCGCCTCGGCCAGACGGCCCATGACGTCGCACTTTATGTAGTCCCATCCGAGCGGGGAACCTATGAGTCTGCTGCCGACCCAAGTCTGGACGGGATAGATGAAAAATATCGAGACCGGGTTCGTCACAAACGTCGCCACCGTGGCGCCGATCTTGCTCGTCCTGGTCGCCACGGCGAGCGGGACGGACACGATGAGCTGAAGGCCGAACGGTATGGCACAGCCTGTGAACATCCCGATCGCCCAGCCCGCGGCGATTCTGGCGGGGGACATCCGCTCCCTGACCATCTTCGCCTTCAGAAGGCAGGCATATACCCTCAGCCGCCTTAAAAGGCGAGGCGATCTGGAGCGGACGCGGCTCACGACACCGGATGGACGAAGAGTCCGCTTCTAAGCTTAGGCTCGAACCAAGTGGACTTCGGCGGCATTATCGCGCCGGCGTCAGCTATCGCCATTATCTCGCCGATCGTCACCGGCTCCATCGCGAAGGCGACGGCGGCCTCGCCGGAGTCGACCTTGGCGGCGAGCGCGGCATCGCCGCGTATGCCGCCCATGAACGAGATTCGCGGGTTCGTTCGCGGATCCGCAATGCCCAGAACGGGTGCGAGCAGATTATCCTGCAGATAGCTCGCGTCAAGAGCGGAGACGACATCGGCGCCGTCCGGCACGCTCCACGACAGATCGGTCCAGCGGCCATTGAAATACATGCGGCAGTTGCGCTCGCCCTTCCTGCCGATCGTGAAGTTCGCGCTCAGGGCGGACATGAACTCGTAGTCCGACAGTCCGTTGAGGGTCGATACCAATCTGTTGTACGGCAGTATTCTCAGCTGGCTCGCGGGGAACGCCACCGCCAGAAAGTAGCGGCTCTCGCCCTCGAAACCGCGGGCCTCGGCGTAGCGGGCGGCTGCGGCGCTGCGGTGGTGTCCGTCGGCGATGTAGGCGACAGGTATGCGGGCGAAAAGCTCGACCAGCTCGTCGGCCATGCAGTTGTTGCCGGAGCCGATTGTCCACACCGTGTGGCCGACGCCGTCCGGTGCCGTGAAGTCATAGAGCGGCTTCTCCCGGCAAGCGTGAAAAACGATTTCGTCAACAGCCTTGTCGTCGCGGTATGCGAGGAAGGCCGGTCCGGTATGGGCGGCAAGCGCCTCGATGTGGCGGGTGCGGTCGTCTTCTTTGTCCTTGCGCGTCTTCTCGTGCTGTTTGAGAACGCCTGAGAGATAGTCCTTCGTGTCGAATGTCGCGACTATGCCGGTCTGGGAATGGGAACCCATCGTCTGGCGATATGCATAGAGCCGCGGCGTATCGTCTCTGACGAGAACGCCGTCCGCGACGAGCGCGTCGAGCGCCTTGCGCGCCTGGGCGTAGGCCTGCGGCGAAGACGGCGGGGTGCCGGGTGCGAGGTCGATCTCGGGGCGGGATACGTGCAGAAAGCTCTTCGGGTTGCCTGCGGCGAGGGCCTTGGCCTCGGCCTCGTCCACCACATCATAAGGAACGGACGCGACAAGAGCCGCGTCCGACACGTTCGGCCTGACGGCCGCGAATGGACGAATCACCATATCAGAAACCCACGTTGACTATAGGGCAGAAGCGCAATTCGGCATCGCGGATCACATTGATGATGCCGACCTGGAAGCCGTACAGCTCCTCGGCGCGGTTGATCAGGCCGACCTGGAAACCGTCCATCGTCCCGACGATGTTGACCAGTCCGCCCTGGACGCCGCGAAGCGTGCCGGCCTCGTTCCAAAGGCCAACCTGCGCGCCGAGCATGTCGGCCTGCGCGGCGGAGTTGTACAGACCAATCTGAAAGCCCGTGAGTTCGTCCTTGACGTCGTTTCTGAGAATGTTCACCTGAAGGCCCTCGAAGTACTGGGCGCGACCCCAAAGCCCGATGTCGAAACCGGTCACGTTCTCCTGCTTGGTGGAATACGGAATCGTAAGCCTGAGGCCGACCAGATCCGGTGTCGCCGGCAGTTCGCTCAGCGCGAAGAAAGCAGGCCATGCCGCGACGGTCTTGCGCGGAGCGGCTTCTTCGGCGACGGTGAAATCATCGTCCATCTCCTCTTCTTCAATGTCCTGCGCGATGGCGGCGAGGGCACTGCCGCAGACTGCGGCGACGGCTGCGAATGTGAGCAACTTCTTCATTTGCGAACTCCTGTTGGTGGTTGTATGTGTAGATTATATACTTTTCTCGCGCGCTTTGCAAGCGTCAAGACACGGTAACTTTTTTGATCACCACCGGCTCGTCGGGCACGTTCTGGTGCGGACCGCGAAAACCGGTCTTGACTTTTGCTATGGCGTCCACTACGTCCATACCGTCGGTAACCGCGCCGAAAACGGCATATCCGAAGCCTTGCGGAGTGGGGCTTCTGAAGTCGAGGAAGGCGTTGTCGACAAGGTTGATGAAGAACTGGCTCGTGGCGGAATCGACCAGGCTCGTGCGCGCCATCGCGATGGTCCCGCGCTTGTTCTTGAGTCCGTTCGCCGCCTCGTTGCGTATCGGCGCGCGGGTCGTCTTCTGGTTCATGTCTTTCGTGAAGCCGCCGCCCTGGATCATGAAACCGTCGATGACGCGGTGGAATATCGTGCCGTCGTAGTGGCCAGATCTGGCGTACTCCGCGAAATTGCGCACCGTCTCCGGGGCGCGCACTTCGTCAAGCTCGAGCGTTATCGTACCGAGCGATGTATCCATGAGAATTTTCATTTCGATACTCCTTCGAATGCCTTGCAGATTTTCAGAAGCTTCGTCTCTTCGAAGCTTCCGCAGACAAACTGGACGCCCACCGGCAGACCGGTCCCTGCGGTGAAGCCGGCCGGCACCGACGCGGCGCACACCCCGGCGAGGGAACTCGGGATGGTGAACAAATCGTTTAAATACATCGTCAGCGGATCCTGCAGCTCGCCAAGCTTGAAGGCCGGCGTCGGCGCGCACGGCGTAAGCAGCGCGTCGACACGCCCGAAGACGTCGTCGAAGTCGCGCTTGATTAGGGTGCGGACCTTCTGCGCCCTGCCGTAGTAGGCGTCGTAGTAGCCGCTCGACAGGACGTACGTGCCCATGATGATCCTGCGCTTCACCTCGGGGCCGAAGCCTTCGGCACGGGACTTGACGTAGAGCGAATAGACATCTTTCGACGCCGCGCTGCGGTGGCCGTACCTGACGCCGTCGAACCTGGCGAGGTTGGCGCTCGCCTCGGCGGGGGCGATGATGTAGTAGACGGCCATGGCGTACTCTGTATGGGGCAGCGAGACCTCGACGAGCTCCGCGCCGGCCCGGGCGCATTTCGCGATCGCGTCATCGGTGATGCGCTTGACCTCGGGGTCGAGCCCGCCGACCTCGAGATACTCCTTCGGCAGACCGAGACGCACGCCCTTGAGCGTCGCGCCTTCAAGAGCGGCCGCATAGTCCGGCACCGGATCGCGGGGCGTGGTGCCGTCCATTTCGTCGTGTCCGGCGAGAGCCCCCAGCAGTATGGCGGCGTCTTCGACAGACTTCGTCATCGGGCCGACCTGGTCGAGGGAGCTGGCGAACGCCGTGACGCCGTAGCGGCTCACACGTCCGTAACTCGGCTTCACGCCGACGCAATTGCAGAAACTCGCCGGCTGGCGTATCGACCCGCCCGTGTCGGTACCGAGCGCCGCAATGCACATATCCGAGCCGACCGCAGCTGCGGAACCGCCCGACGAGCCGCCGGGGACGCGCGAGAGATCGTACGGATTGCGCGTCACCCCGAGCGCCGAGTTTTCGGTCGACGAGCCCATGGCGAATTCGTCCATGTTGACGCGGCCGCACGGTATGAACCCGTGCGCCTTCATGTTGCGTATCACGGTCGCGTCGTACGGCGAGACATACCCTTCAAGTATCTTCGAACCGCACGTGCAGGGCTGCCCGCGGACGTTGATCAAATCTTTGACCGCGACGGGGACCGCCTTCGGGTTCGCATCGGCGAGCGCGAGCGCCCCCTCTTCGTCGAATGTGACGTACGCGCCGATTTCGCCGTTCCTGGCGCGATAACGCGCTATCACCGACTCTACAATGTCGCGGGAAGAAAACTCGCCTTTCGCGAGCCCGTCCTGCGCTTCCTTTATGCCCAATTCGAAAAGTTCCATGTCTCAACTCTCCGCGCCTTCGACTATCTTCGGCAGCAAAAACTCGTCGCCGACCCGTTCCGGGGCGTTCGCGAGCGCCTCCTCGCGATCCATCGACGGACGCACCACGTCCTCGCGGAATGCGTTGACAAGCGGCCTGCCGTGCATCATCGGCTCGACGCCTTCGACATCGACCGACGAAATCTTCTCGACATACTTGACGATGCTTTCAAGCTGCGGCTGGAAGACCGCCTTTTCTTCGTCGGTAAGCTCGAGTCTTGCGAGCTCCGCCACATATCCGGCATCTATTTTCATATCGGTCACTCAGCGCTGCCAGGAGGGGGTTATGCACTTGCCGGACGGGATGGAGAACAGCTGCACCGGCTCGTCCCCGGCCTCCGCGGTGATCACGAGATAGAGCTTCCCGTCGCACTCGGCTATCAAATGGCGCATGTCGCGTGCCCAGGTCGGATGCTCCCAATTGCCGGGGCGCGTGACGAGCCGTGCGGTCTTGTCGCCCTCGGCCGGGGATATGACGGCTATCTGCGCGCCGCCGCCGCGTTTTGTCGTGTAGGCGATTCGCCCGTCGCGGCCCCAGTCGGGGTCGACGTTCTGGCGCCCGAGCGAAGTGACACGGCGCTTGGCCTTGGTGTCTGCGTCGACAATGTAGATGTGCTGGTTGCGCGACTCGTCCGAGACGTAGGCGAGCTTCTTCCCGTCGGGGCTCCACGCGGGCTGCCCTTCGTTCGCGGTGCGCGTGGTCGTGAGGCGGCGCCAGGTGCCGCGGGCGATGTCTATCGTGCAAAGCTCGGGATTGCCGAACGGCTTGGAAAGTATTATCGCCGCGGTCGAGCCGTCTGGCGAGGCGGCGGCGCCTGTCGTAAGTCCGCCGAAGCCCCACACGAGGCGGCGTCTGCCGGTCGTAGCGTCGATTTCGAATATCTGGGGGGCGTTGTTCAGATAGCCTGTGTAGAATACGGTGTCGCCATCCTTCCAGCGGGGCCCTACGGAAGCCTTGCCGTCCTGGGTGATCTGGCGTATGTCGGCGCCGTCCGCGTAGCCGGTGCAGAGCTCTTCGGCGCGGCCGTTCTTGTTTACGAATACAAATCTGTCGCGGGCGAACCCCTTCTGTCCGGCGTAAGTCTCGCACATCGTGTCGGCGAGTTTGCGGGCTTCCATGCGCGCGGCCTTGTCGTCGCCGGCCGCCGAGGGCAACGTGAGCTTCTTGCCGCGCCCTTGCGCCACTACTGCGGAACCGACCTGTCCGCTGACTTTGATCGGCGCCTCGCCGCCTACCACGCGAAACGCCCCCGAGAGCGTCAGATTGCGTTCGAGGCTGCGCTTGAACGCCGCGCTGCCTTTGACGTCGACGGACACGAGAAGCTTCTCGGCCCCCGTGCGCTCCACGTCCACCACCGTCTCGGCCCTCGCCGCCGCGAGAGATGAGAAACCTGCGATCAATGCCGCCGCCAAACCGATTTTTCCAGCCATGTTTCAGTATACCGCCTTTCGTTTTTTGATTGTCTTTTGCGCCGCCGGTTCCAGCCGGCGGCTCATGTCGTATAGTCCGCGTTGATATGCACGTAATCGAGCGAGAAGTCGCACGTGTAGACGGAGCTCTCGCACTTGCCGAGGTGCAGGTCGACGACGACTTCGAACTCGTCTTTGGCCAGCACCTTCGCGAGACGCGAAAGCCGGGCCTCGTCCGCCACTTCGCCGCGTCTGAACGCCCACACTCCGTCATAGAAGACTTCGGCCTTCATGTCGACGACGTCCGCGCCGGAATAGCCGACCGCCGCGAGGACGCGTCCCCAGTTCGGGTCGCGCCCGAACCAGCTCGTCTTGGCGAGCGGCGACTTCGCGACCGCGCGCGCGGCCCTCGCCGCGTCCGCTTCGCTTTTTGCGCCTTTCACGGTGACCGTGACGAACTTCGTCGCGCCTTCGCCGTCCTTGGCCATCTGCCTCGCCAGCGACACGCAAACGGCCTCCAGAGCGGCACGCAACAGTTCGAAATCCTCGCCGCCGCGCGTGACGGGTTTGTTGCCGGCCGCTCCGGACGCGAGAAGAAACACAGAGTCGTTCGTCGATTCGTCGCCGTCCACGACAAGCCTGTTGAAGCTTTTCGATATCGCCAGCTTGAGCGCGCGCTTGAGCACGGCGGGGCTCGCCGCCGCGTCGGTTGTGATGAATCCCAGCATGGTCGCCATGTTGGGTTCGATCATCCCGGAGCCTTTCGAGCAGCCGCCGACCGTCACCTTCCTGCCGCCGATGACAACCGTCGCGGCGGCCTCCTTGGGCTTCGTATCGGTGGTCATGACGGCCTTCGCGACGGCAAGTCCGTGCGCCGGCGTGCGCCCTAGCGCTTTCGCCGCCGCGCGCATCCCGGCGAAGAGTCTTTCTGTCGGCAGCCTGCGGCCTATGACGCCAGTGGAAGCGACAAGCACATGCTCCGGGCGAATGCCGAGCTCTCCAGCCGTGACGAGCGCCGACAGCTCCGCGTCCTTGAGTCCGGCCTCGCCCGTGCACGCGTTGGCGCACCCGGAGTTGGCGAGAATCGCCTGCACCTCGCCGGCCTTCACGGCCTCGCGGTCGTAGACGACAGGTGCCGCGGCCACTTTGTTCGTGGTGAACACCGCCGCGGCCGCGCAGGGCCTATCGGCCACAATGAGCGCCACGTCGTCGCGCCCTTCGTATTTGATGGCGCCGGCCGCGCCGGCCGCGCGGAACCCTCTCGCGGAGCAGACCCCGCCCTTTATCATCTTTACTTTGCCGGACGAATCCATTTCGTTTAACCTCTCAATAGATGAACAGCATCTCCCGGTACTTCGGCAGCGGCCACTTCGAATCGTCCACAAGACGCTCCAGCCTGTCCACGGTCCGCCTCAGCTCGTCCATCGCCCCCAGAAGTTCGCGGTGCCCGTTCTTCGAAATGGCTTTTTCGAGCTTCTCGCACTTGACGTGCAAATCGTCCAGCCCCGCGCCGAGCTTGAGCGAAAGCGCCTTTAGCCCGGCAATGCCGACCTTGAGCCCGTCTTTAGTCGCCTGGCCTATCGCGGTCGCGAGGCGGCTGAACTCTTCGGCCACTACGGGGCGAACCATCGCGCGCGCTATGTCGAGCGCGACCTTGGCCTCGATCGTTATCCGGCTCAGGTAGTCCTCGGCCGCGATCTCGTGGCGGCTGGCCATCTCGCCCTCGGTCAGCACGCCGTACTTTGCGAAAAGCGCCCTGTTGGCTGGATCGTTCATGGGCTCG
>CAMOXA010000040.1 GCA_946628745.1 uncultured Verrucomicrobiota bacterium
GGCGAGCAGCTGCAGCCGCAGAACAACCTCGAGAAGCCGCCGACGCTGGACCAGTCGGACAAGGTGAAGGCGCCGGAACTCAGCAGAGAGGCCGTGCGCTTCAACTGGGAAACCCGCAAAGTCGAGTTCCTGCGCGAGACCAATCAGGTCCAGGAGGAGAACCTGCGCAACCGCAGGCTCCTCAACGATCTTCGCATGCAGGTGCTGACCGAGGCGTCCCAGCGCTATGTTCCGCTTGCCAAGGACTACCTGCAGGCGGCACTTTCCGAGAAGGGTTCGCTCATTCAGGTCGTCGACCGCTCAAACGCCGACATGAACATGGTCGAGCAGGGCCTCAACGGCGACAATTCGTCCGCGCTCGCCGGCGCGACGTGCATCCTCACCGCCGCCATGGGCGACCGCGAGGAGGAGTCGCGCACTATCACGGTCAACGGAAAGGGTACGCAGGTCAAGACGACCACGTACACCCAGCCGTATGTCGGCAAGGTGCGCGATTTGCAGGGCAACGTGATCTTTGCGTTCAAGGGGACGAGCGAATGGACGAGCAAGGTCAACAGCGTCGTCAAGAGCGAAACGTCCGACCCGGGCCGCAAGCTCGTCGAGAAGGCGTGCGAGCAGATAGCGGAGAAGCTGCTGGACTTCTTCACCTGCAAGCTTTCGTTCAAGATCAAGGTTCCCAAAGAAGGCGACTTCGACGCCGACGACGCGACCGTGAAGGTCGACGGCAAGACCGTCGACGCCGACGAGGAGGTTCGCGTACTTAAAATCGAGCACGCCATAGTTGCGACGCTCGACGGCTGCAAGCCTGTGCGCAAGCTTCTCGAAATGGACGAGAGCGACAGCGACAAGACCGTCAAGATCGTGTTCAAGAAACCTGTCGCCGAAGACGAGGAGGACGAGTGATGAAGCGTCTCGCGTTATTTGCGCTCGCTGCGGCGTGCGTGCTGCCGGTCGCGGCGGCGCCCAAAGCCCCCAAGTGGCTCGTCCTCGACAAGATGACGTATCAGACCGGAGTCGACAGGACGGCGTTCGAAGGCATCGACAAACTTCTCCTCACGAAGCTCGTGCAGGCGAAGAAGTACAAGTGCCTCGACCGCGACATGTACGACACCGCCGCGCGCGAGGAGGGCTTCGGCGGCAATGCCGAGCTCATTCCGGCCGGCTACGCCATGAGCGGCGAGATAGTGCAGCTTCTCAAGAGCGGCAAGACGCGCACGATCGGCGGGACCGCCAAGGCGGAATACATCGCGACCGTCTCCATACGCGCCAACGACCTTAGGACGCAGCAGCCCTACGAGGCCGACACGCTGAGAGTCGCGGCGTACTGCCAGACGCCCAAGGACATGCTCGTGCACGTCGTCAAGCGCACCGCGCTCGCGATTCTCATGCGCGACTATCCGATGTACATCATGGATTGCGAGGAAGACGACGACGAGGGCGGCGAGCTGACGCTCAGCTACGGCGCGGACTTTCTCGAAGTGGGCGAGCAGTACGAGATACGCCGCCGCAAGGCCATCGTGGACGACGACACGGGCGAAGAGGTGTACAAGGAGAAGAAGGTCGGCGTTTGCGAAGTGACCGACGTCGGCAAGAATACGTCCGAGGCGAAACTCGTCTGGGGCAAGGCGAAAGTCAAGGATATTCTCAGGTTCTACGACAGCGGCGAGGGCACCGTCCCGCCCGTGGCCTCACAGCCCGCGCCGACGCTTTCTTCGGCCGCCGCGGCCATGGCGCCGGCCGTCGTCGCGTCCGCGCCTGTCGCGCTCGCCAGCGCGAAGCCGTTGCGCGCGGCCGCAAAGCCGCGCATCGCCGTCGCACCGTTCATCACCAAGTCGAAGAGTTTCAGCGTCTGGGGCAATACGTTCGAGGCGAGAAACTGGCTCGATACGCTTGTCGACCACATGAGCCTCCAGCTGAACAGGACCGGGAGCTTTCGCACGCTCGACCGTTCGTTCGGCCCTGAAATCGACCGTGAGCTGAACCGCATCGTGAACGATCCCAACGCGAACCCGAACGATGTCTGCCGCCTTTCGAACAAGCTGGCGACGGATTATCTCGTCGTCGCCGAGGTCGCGTTCTCGGACGTGCAGCCTGCCGGCAGGGATTACGTGACGGGACTCCCGCTCCCGCCGCCGAACATGCAGTTCGCCGAGGTGCGCTTTCGTTGCGTGTACGCGCCGACGACTGAGATCATGGCCTCGGACGTCGTCCGCGTCGAGTCTCTGCCGGTATTCAACGGCACGCCCGAACAGTTCGCGTCTAGTTCCGCGGAGTGGGCAGCCGAGAATATCGCGGGGCTGATTCAGGCCAAGATCGACCCGGCCGGTTTCGCCCGCCGCCAGGCCGCTCTCAAGGAGTCCGCCGCCGAATCCGCCGCCAAGGCCGTCGAGTCCGCCCCCGTGGCGGTCCCCGTTCCGACGCAGGGCATAAAACTGGGATTCTGAGATGAACAAGTTCGATCGCAAGTTGTTCACGCTGTTCGCCGTCGCGTTTGCGGCGGCGTCAGTGGTTGTTACCGGCTGCCGCACTGTCGACGACGTCCTTGTCGACTACCGCGCGAACATATCGGCCGGACGCTACGCCGAAGCCGCGAAGGAGCCTGCGGAACTGGCAGCGGAGGGCGGCGGCGATGCGCTGATGTGGCGGCTTATGGCGGCTTCCGCTCACGATCTTGCCGGCGATACGGACGCCGCGCTCGCCGAATTCGACGCTGCAGAGGACAAGATGATCGAGAACGACAAGAGCTCGGTCTTCTCTCAGAGCGTCGACACCGCGAACGCCATGATGCTCAACGACAAGTATTTCCCGTACGACGGCGGCGGACAAGACCGCATATTCACATGCCTCTACAAGGCCGTCGGATATGCGTCCAAGGGCGATATCGCCGCCGCGCGAACGGAGTTGAACCGCGCTTCGCAGCATCAGGAAAACTGGCTGTGGGAGCGCCGCAAGGATATCGCGGCCGCGGACGACAGACTCGCCAAGGAATCCGTCGAATACGCGAACGAAAAGAGCGAAGACCACGATGTGGACGCCGGCCAGAGCGATATCGTCGTGCAGAATGCAATGCGCGACGGAACTTTCGGGAACTCTCTCAAGGAGGCGTTCGGGTTCGACATATTCACGTCGGGCGTTCTCGACAAGCTAAGGCCCGAAGACTATCAGAATCCGTACCTGTCGCACGTATGCGGCGTGTTCCGCTGGCTCGCTGGCGACGGCGACCAAAGAGGGTTCTTCAAGGACGCGATTTTGCTGCGTCCCAAAAACAGTGTCGTACGCGGCGATCTGGCGGCTTGCGAAAAGGGCGTCAGGCCGCGCAACCAGGTATGGGTCTATGTCGAAGACGGGCTCGGCCCCGAGCGCGAGAAGTGGCGCATAGACCTGCCTGTTTTGCTGATACCCAAGGCCGAGAAATACGTCAAATCGATCGACCTGGCTCTGCCTCGGCTTATCGAGCGTCCTGCTGCGGCCAAGGCCTGGTCGGTGGGCGGCAAGCCGATGGAGGTCATTGCCGACGTGAAAGCTCTCGCGAAGATAGAGTACGATGTCTATATGCGCGGAGCCATCGCCCGTGAAATCACGCGAACCGTCATCGACGTCGGCATCCAGGTCGCGCTTGGCGTCGCGGCGGAAAATGTCAGCGACTGGAGAACCCAGGTTGCGCTCAAGGCGTCTCAGCTGGCCGTCGCCGCATATAGCGCAGCCCGCCGCGGAGCGGACACCCGCTGCTGGCCGACGCTCCCGCGGACGGTCTATCTCGCGCGCATTCCGCGTCCTGCAGACGGTACTCTTCGTGTCGTCGCGGACGGAATCGAGGTTGTCCAGGCGGAACTCCCGGCCGGCAATTCAATGGTCTTCGTGCGAAAGCCTTCTCCTGAAGCGACTCCTTCCGTCAAGGTCGTCACCTGGCCGCCTGCGAACTGATCGAGTCAAGGACGGATTATCATATCGCAATGTAAAACAGGGGCGTAGCCGGGACTACCCGAAGGGGTATATGCGACATGCGCCGGGTATGGTAAAATATCCTCATGAAAACAAAGATGCTTTGTTGTTTTGCGGCGGTGCTTTCCAGTATCGCATTCGGTGACATATACATGGCTGGAGATTCCACCATGTGCAACTACAGCCCGGAGAAGCAGTATCCGCAGCAGGGATGGGGCCAGGCTCTGGCGCTATTCATGAAGGATCCCGACCAGTTGCACAATTGGGCCATCGGCGGACGTAGCGCCAAGAGCTACAAGGCCGAGGGCCGTTGGCAGAAGATTGTCGACGCGCTAAAGCCGGGGGATTTCGTAATCATCGCTTTCGGCCACAACGACGCGAACAAGGCGAAGGTCGAGCGGTATTCGACGCCTGAAGACTACAAAGAGCTCATGCGCGGCTTCGTGCTCGATGCGCGGGCGAAGAAGGCGACGCCGATTTTCGCGACGTCGATACCGCATTCCGGCGGTTTCAGCGAGCAGGACGGGGTGATGCATGTAAGAGGCAGCGCGGCAGGCATCGGGCCGTATGTCGCCAAAACCGTCGAGCTCGGCGCGGAGCTGAAGGTGCCGGTTCTGGATTTGAACAAGTTCGCCGAAGAAAAACTGCCCAAGCTCGGGCTTGAGAAGTCGTATGCGCTCTACATGCGCATCAAGCCAGACGAGTACAAGCGGTTCCCGCAGGGCAATGGCGATGGATGCCACACCCGCGACACCGGCGCGTACTTCTTCGCCAGAGCCGCGGTGAAGCTCGCCCGCGACCAGAAGTTGCCGGTCTGCAAACTTTTCAAGCCGCAGAGCGAAGTCAAGTTCGTGCCGATACCTTGGGGAGGCCCTGGCGGAGAGGCAAAGCCGCTTAAAGACGATTTCACGGCGGACGAGATTTCATACGCGAACGAAGAGGCTGCCGACAAGGAAAGTTCCCGCCGCAAATAGAGCGGCGCTTTCGCGGTCAGCGCATGAGGCCGCTTTCGCGCAGCGAGTCGATCGCCGCCGAGAGCCGTTCTCTTTTCTGTCTCGTTTCGTCCGCCGCGTCTTGAAACAGCGACGGACCTCGTCCGTCGTCCGGCGTCGGCTGGATGTTGGTCACGCCGAAGCCGACAAGCCTGGCGGCTCCGCGCCCGGTTCTGACGGCCGCTTCCGCGGGCCAGGCCTCGTCGAAAAGCGCGAGCGCCTTTTCGCGGAAGGAAAAGTCGTCCCTGGAAGGCCTGTCGAACGGAGTCTGTCTGGTGATAGTCTTGAAAGTCGCGTCGCGCAGCTTCAATTTCGCGGTGCGGGCCCAGCGCTCTTCGCGGCGAAAACGCGAGCCGACTTCGATCACGAGTTCGAGCAGTTTGGCCCTGACCTCGCTGCGGCGCGGTTCGTCTTCGTCGAAAGTGTGCTCGCGCGAGACGGATTTCTCCTCGCCGGACTCCCAGTAGACGCGATCATCGGAAACGCCGAATGCATGGTTCCTGAGCATCGAGGCCGCGCAGGCGCCGACAAGGCGAGCGAGCTGTTCCTCGTCCAGCCGCTGGACGTGTCCGCACGTCGTTATGCCATAAGGCTTAAGAAGTTCGACGGTCTTTTTGCCGACGCCATACAGGATTGACACTGGCTTCGGGGCGAGGAACTTCGCGATCGCGTCCGGTTCAAACGGCATGACAGTCAGACCGTCCGGCTTGTTCTGCTCGGAGCCGATCTTCGCGAGAAGTCTGTTGGGTGCGATGCCGACGGAACATGTGACGCCACACTCGCGGCGGATTTCTGCGCGGAGAGCCTCGCCAAGCCGCCGCGCAGAGCCGTGCAAATGGATGGTGCCGGTGATGTCAAGGAACGCTTCGTCGATTGAAACGCCTTCGACATAAGGGGAGTAGTGACCGAAAATCCCGAATGCCTTGCCGGAGACTTCCTTGTACAGTTCCATGTGCGGACGGACGAATATCGCGTCCGGACAGAGTTCGTAGGCAGTGCGCGACGGCATGGCGGAATGGATGCCGTACCGTCTCGCCTCGTACGAACACGTCGAGACGACGCCGCGCTCGTGGGGCCCGGAGCCGACCACCAGCGGCTTGCCGCGCCATTCAGGGTGGGCGAGCAACTCGACAGACGCAAAGAACGCGTCCATGTCAACATGCAGAATCGTGCGCATTACGGCGTAGTATAGCATACTTTCAGGGCGCGGGTCAATCGGACAGGCGCCCGCGCGTTCGCAATTTTATATTTTCCCCCCTTGCCAGCGCGGACAAAATAAGGTATAATATGCGCTCACGATTTCGAAAGGACCAGATAGAACATGAAAAAAGACATCCATCCGGCATATGGCGAGGCGACGATCACGTGCGCTTGCGGCAACGTCATTCACACCCGCTCCACTAAAAAGGAGATGACGGTCAACACGTGCTCCGCATGCCACCCGTACTTCACGGGGCAGAAGACGATGGTCGACACCGAAGGGCGCGTTGACTCGTTCAAGAAGCGTTACGCCAAGTTCGCCAAGAAGTAAGTCTTGCCGGACAAAGACCAGATCAAAAGCGTGTTGGGTCGTTTGGCGTCCGTCGAGGCGGACCTGGGCGACCCTGACGTTTTGTCTGACGCGAAGCGCTACCGCGAGGTGCTTCGCGAGCATGCTTTTCTCAAGAAGCTTGAAAGCGCCTACAGCGCCTGGGAGAAGGCGATGTCGGATATCGCCGGCAACGAGGAGCTTCTCGGCGATCCCGATTTCAAGGAAGAGGCCGAGGCGGAGATCGCCGCGCTCAAGGATTCTCTGCCCTCACTCGAACGAAAAGTCATGGCCTCGCTGCTGAAGCCGGATCCGTTCGAAGGGCGCAACGCCGTAATGGAAATACGCGCAGGAACGGGCGGCGAGGAGGCGGCGCTTTTCGCGGGCGATCTTTTCAGGATGTACAGCAGGTATTGCGAGACGCTTGGCTGGAAAGTCTCGGTGATGCACGCCAACGAGACGTCGCTCGACGGATACAAGGAGATCGTTTTCACGGTCCAGGGCGAGGGCTCGTACGGCAGGTTCCGGTTCGAATCGGGCGGCCACAGGGTCCAGCGCGTACCGGAGACCGAGGCGCAAGGGCGCATACACACGTCCGCCGCGACGGTGGTGGTGTTTCCCGAGGCGGACGAAGAGGACGAGCTGGAGATACCGGAGAGCGATATACGCATCGACCTTTTCTGCGCCGGCGGCGCGGGCGGGCAGCATGTCAACAAGACGGAATCGGCAGTGCGCATGACGCACATACCGACAGGGCTTGTAGCAGTCTGCCAGGACGAGCGCTCGCAGATACGCAACCGCGAGAAGTGCCTGGCGACGCTCAAGGCGAGGATACTCGACCAGCGCCGCCGCGAGGAGGAGGCAAAGCTCGGTGCGGACCGCATGACGCTACGCGGCTCCGGTGACAGATCGGAGCGCATACGGACATACAATTTTCCGCAGAATCGCGTGACAGACCACCGCATAGACCTGACGCTATATTCGCTCGACCGCGTCATCGACGGCGAGCTGGGGCCGCTTCTCGACGCGCTCGCCGCGCATGATCTCGACGATCGGCTGAGCCGTGCGCTGTCTCCCGAAAGAAAGGAATCGTAACATGAAAATCGCTATAGTCGGCGCCGCAGGGCGCATGGGCAGAAAGCTTTGCGAGCTCGCCGCCGGAACCGGACTTGAGGTAATCTCGAAGGTGGATGTCGCCGAAGGATACGACAAGACGTGGCCCGGCGGAGAAGTCGAAGGCGTAATCGACTTCTCGTATCACACCGGAGTGCCTGCCGGGGTGGCGAAGGCCGCCGCGGAAGGGATACCATACGTAATCGGCACGACCGGGCTCTCGCCCGAAGAGCAGAAGACGGTGGATGAAGCTGCCGGGAAAATTCCCGTCGTCCAGAGCGGCAACTATTCGCTTGGCGTCAACATCCTGCTTGAACTCGTCAAGAAGACGGCGTCTTTGCTCGGCGAAGAGTATGATATCGAAGTCGTCGAAATGCACCACCGCCACAAGAAAGACGCGCCGTCGGGCACGGCGCTGATGCTGGCGAAATCCGCCGCGGATGGCCGCGGCGCCGACCTTGGCGCCAAGGCGGTATACGGGCGCAAGGGCGACATCGGCGAGAGACCGGCCGGGGAAATCGCGATACATGCGCTTCGCGGAGGTTCGGTCGTCGGCGATCACACTGTCATGTTCGCGGGCGAACTTGAGCGGGTGGAGCTGACGCACAAGGCCCAGGACCGCGCGGCGTTCGCCGCCGGCGCGCTGAAAGCGCTCTGTTGGGCCAAGGACCGTGCGCCGGGTTTGTACACGATGCGCGACGTTCTGGGCTTCGGCTGAGCCGCGCCGCGCTACCAGACTATCGGCGCGATTCCGTGCGCGGAGAGAAAATCGTTCGCGCGGGTGAAAGGGCGCGAACCGAAGAATCCGCGATGGGCCGACAGCGGCGAGGGATGGGCCGATTCAATGACGAAGTGGCGGGTCCTGTCGATGATCGCGCCCTTGCGTTGCGCGTAGGAACCCCACAGGATGAAAACGAGATTTTCGCGCTTTTCCGCCAAAAGGCGCACGACCGCGTCGGTGAAGACTTCCCATCCTTTGTTCTGGTGGGATCCTGCGCGGTGGGCGGCGACGGTTAGCGTCGCGTTCAGCAGCAACACGCCCTGGTCGGCCCAGGACAAAAGGTCGGGCATCCTGCCGAGTTCCTTGGCGATGTTGACGAGCGAAGGCGGCGTTCGCGTTTCAGGCGGAACATAAAAGCAAAGGCCTTGCGCCTGGCCTGGTTCGTGGTACGGGTCCTGGCCGAGAATGACGGCTTTGACTTTGTCGAACGGGGTGCGGTTGAACGCCTCGAAAATCAGCTTCGCGGGCGGATAGACCGGCCCGCTTTTGTACGCCGCCTTCACGAAGTCGACGAGCTTTGCGAAGTAGGGCTTGTCGAACTCGCCCTGCAGTTCGCGCCGCCACGATTCTTCAATTTTGACTTTCATAATCGCATTATGCTGCATATCCGCGGTGCTTGTTGCGCCACTCTCTAAGAGTCATGCCGGTCTGGGACTTGAAGAACCGTTTCAGATACGAGTCGGACTGCATCCCGCACCGTGAAGAGATGTGGCCGATCGGTATGTCGGTGAGAAGAAGCTCGAATATCTTTTCAAGTCTCACTGATTGTATTTCTTCCAAGATAGTCTTGCCGGTCGCCGCGAAGAAGCGTTTCTCGGCCAGGCGTCGCGAAACAGGCATGTCGGCAATGACTTCCGCGGCGGTTATGCCGCTTGACGCGTCGCGGCGGATGCGTTCGACCGCCTTTGCGACAAGGTGGTCGTAGGCGGCGAACACCCGTGAGGACTGGCGGCGCACGATGCGCACCGGTCCGAACTTCAGGTGCCGCGGTGCGAGCGACGCGTCGGACATGAGATCTTCAAGCAAGTCCGCAGCCAGGCGTCCAGCGCCGCGATAGTCCTGTTCGATGGATGTTATGGTCGGCTCGGCGCTCTCGCAGTGCATCTCTTCGTTGTCGACGCTCACGATCGACATGTCCCGCGGACATTCGAGGCCGAGCTGGCGGCAGGCTTCCGTCGCCTGTACCGCAGTGTAGTCGTTTACTGCGAATATTCCTACCGGTTTGGGCAGCCTTCTGATGAACGATTCCAGACGCGTCTGGATTTCGCGCGTGTCGCCTATCTCCCAGGGCTTGTCGTAGATCGCGGTGTCGAGACCGGTCGCTTTGCGGATCTCGTCGGCGAAAAATCCGCCGCGCTCGACACTCCATACTGTCGGATCGCACCAGCCTATGAAAGCATAAGACGCGTGGGGCGAACGGGCCAGTTCCCTGGCCGCGGCGGCTGCGATGGCGCGCGAGTCGCTGGCGACGGTGTGTCTTGCCTCGCGCGCAGTGCCCGGGTCGGGGTCGATGTAGACGACGGGCGTGTTCTTGAACGGGGTGAGCATGTCCTCGTTGACGATGCTGCCGCACTCCATTATGCACCCGTCGGGATGCCACTGTTCAAGATGCTCGGCAATCGTGCGGTGGCTACGCTCGCGTTCGATTTCGACAACGCGCCAATGATGCTTCAGGGCTTTGTCGTAGACGCCGGACAATTGTATGACATGCGAACCGACATGAAGGTCCGTTATATATAATATTGTAGTCACGGCGGATATTGTACCATACAAAGGCGCGATTCGCAACAGGGCACTTTTAAATTCCGCAAACGGGCTTTTGCGAGCGAGGGGCTTGTGTTATACTATACTTTCAACATGAAACACATTGCAAAACAAGCGGTCGCGGCGTTCGCGGCAATGCTGGCGATATATTCGCCGGCCGCGCCGACCTCGGTGAAGGTCGCGGGGAGCGGCGAGTCGTGGCGGATGACATTGAACGGTAAGACGTATTTCATACGCGGCGCTGGCGGGGGCGCCTCAAAGGCGCTCTTGGCCAAACGCGGCGGGAACTCGTTTCGCACATGGGGGGCGGACCGTCTAGCGGACGACCTGGCGGACGCCTCGAAAAACGGGCTGACCGTTCTAGCGGGGCATTGGCTCGGACACGCCGAACACGGCTTCGACTACACCGACAAGGCCGCGCTGGAACGCACCGAGCGCGAGGTTTTGGAGCGGGTCGGCAAGTACAAAGACCATCCCGCGCTGCTCGGCTGGGCGCTCGGCAACGAAATGGAAATGAACAATCCGCACCGGCCGGAGATGTGGCGCTTCATAGACGGCCTCGCGGCGAAAGTGAAGGCGGTGGACCCGAACCATCCCGTATGCACGGTCATCGCAGAGCTGCCGGCGGAAAACACCGATGACATAAAGAGGTATGTCAAGAACCTCGATTTCATAGGGATCAACACATACGGAGGGTGCGCGTCGATCGGCGAGCGCTGGCGCAAGGCCGGGATGAAGCTGCCGTATGTGGTGACGGAGTTCGGCGCGAGAGGCGCATGGGAGGGGCCGAAAGACGCTCTCGGCACCCCGCTGGAGCAGACGTCGACAGAGAAGGGGGAGATGTTCGCCGCGAGCTACGCGGGCGGAATCGCCGGCGACACGATGTGCCTCGGCTCGTATGCGTTCACGTGGGGCTGGAAGGTCGAAGCGACCCCGACATGGCACGGGATGCTTCTGCCGGACATGACGGAACTCGCGAGCGTCGAGGCGGTCTCGCGGGCATGGGGCGCGAAGAAGCCGGTGAACAGGTGTCCGAAGATATCTCCTGTCAAGGCGAGCGCCATTTCGGCGAAAGCGGGCGAAACGATATCGGCG
>CAMOXA010000041.1 GCA_946628745.1 uncultured Verrucomicrobiota bacterium
CTGAAAATCCGTGTGTCAGCGGTTCGATCCCGCTCCTGGCCACCAAATGTACGAAATGCAGACCGCCGCGTACGCGGCGGTTTTCGTTTTTTCCGGGCGTTACCGGGCTGAACTTCAAAGCGACTTTATTGCATCGCGAGCGGCCGACTCGGAGTTTCCGCACGGGTCAATCACTCCGGAGAATACGACATTTCCTGCACGCGTCGCAGTCTCCACCCTAAAAAGAAGTATGTATCGCGAGTAATATTTGCGATTGGGATAGGTCGCGAGCGGCGCGGACTCAAGACCGGCGTCCGGGCTGCCGACAATCGAAGCCGCGTCGCCAAGGCCGAATGCAAGAAGCGCGCCGCCCTTCGCCTTCAATTCGCCTACGACTTCGCCCGGCGCGGCTCTGTACTCCGCGGCAGTAGCCTTGGTCGCCAGGAGCTCTACGCCGCAACTGCGGTATATTTCGCGACCCATGGGCGTAAACGGCGAAACCGCCGCAACCACCATGCCGTTGGTGAAAGCCCTTGGTATGCATGCGGATTTGTTCGGATCGAGAGCGAGCGCCGTGTCCACAGGCAGATAGGCTCCGTCATCGCCCTTCTCGCCGTACGCCGCGCGCGGCGATTGGCCTGCGCGGGTCGTGTGGCGCATGACATATCTGAAGCCGTGGTTGTTCAGCGCGTAAACTTCATCCTGGCTAAGACTGTACGGCACGAGAACCTGATTGGCAAGCGCAGGGGTAAGACCGCTCGTCAGGTTGGCTGTTTCTTCCGGGAGCGGATAACCGAGATCGTCCGGTCCAAGATAGAACCCCGGTCCCTGGGCGGACATCGAAGTTCCGTAAGGGTCGAAGAATCCGTCGCCGGCGCCGCGCGCGACCTCGTCGTCGACGAGCGCGTCAAGGCGGTCTATGCCTCGCCGCGAGAAAGCCATGTAGCTTTCTACCGCCCTTTCGACGGCTTTCTGGTTCGCGAGAGAGACTTTTCTTTCCGAAGCCTCTCTGATGCTGCCCACCTTTGTGACGGCCAGCGTCGCGACTATGGCGATAAGCGCTATCACCATAAGCAGTTCTATAAGCGTGAAACCCGGACGGGCCGATGTCTTTGCCATCATGTTTCTCCTTTCTGTTTTATCAACGATATGATTCAATCAACGATGTTCTTCAAGTCGTCTCCCGCAGTATGCGGCGCGTCCGGTTTGTGGACGCCCATTGACGGACGCCCGTCGGCCGCGGGATGCGCGGAAAGCGCCTCCATAAGCTCGCGCGATATGCGGCCGCCTTCATACGGCGTCGAAATCACATGCGGGGTTATGAGGACAATCAGCTCGGTACGCCGCTTGACTTTCTCTGTTCCGCGAAAGAGCCACCCGAGCAAGGGGACAGATCCCAAGACAGGAGTGCGCCAGTACGTCTCGGATTCCACCTCCTTGACGAGGCCTCCGGCCATGACCGCCAGACCGTCCTTGGCGACGAACGTTCCCGCAATCTGCCGCGACTCGACGAACTCGATAGACTTCGACTCGCCGGAACCGCCGTCGACGGGTATGTCGACCTTGTCCGGGCTGACCTCGCTGTTCTCCTGCAGGAGTCTGAGAGTCACGGTCTTGTCGGCATTGATGTTCGGGGTCACCAGAATCATGGTGCCGACATCTTTCTTTTCGATCTGCACGGTCATTGCGCCCTGGACTATTCCGGATTCCGAAACCACGGTTTCGCCGCGCTGCCAGCCGGTGACAAGGGGATACTCCTTGCCGCAGAAAATCCTGGAGACCTCGTTGTTCGCCACGAGCAGCGTGGGGGTGGCCAGCGTCTTGGCCTTGCCGTCTTTCTGGTAGAGTCGTATCTGGGCCTCCAGATTTTCACTGAGAACCGTGAACGCCATCGTCGGGTTGAAAGCGTCTTTGGCGGTCTGAAGCGCGGAACCGGCCACGCTGCCGGAATTGCCGACGGAATGAGTGCCGCGGTTGAAAGCATACTGGAACGTCGCCTCGTAGTCGTCGTCCAACTCGAGTTCGAGGACTTTCATCTCCATGAGAACCATCGGTGTCGGGACATCCAGCTTTTTGACCATCGCGCGTATTTCGTCCATGACTCGCACATCGCTCGTACGGACTATGAGCGCATTATTCCTGCGGGAGAGCGTGACGAAGATATTGGCGCCTTGAGCCGCGCTTTGGCTCTTCACCTGCTCCAGCATGTTCGTATCGCCGGAGCGGTAGGCGGCCTCCGCAAGGCTTGCGTCGTCGGCAGGCATCGCCGCGACGTCCTGCATTCTCCTCGCGCTCCGTTTTTGGCGGTCGCGCAGCTGATCCCACTGCGCCAGCCTGGAGACGGCGGAGCCTCTGCCGTAGGAGAAAAGGCCGGAGCCGGAACGCGAACCGGCAGACGAAGTGTCCGGCGGCTCGATATCAAGAAACTGCGACCCGCCATTGTCTTCGAGGACGCGAAAGCGTCTGAAGCGCCGCGACAGATCGTATTCGTCGTCTTCGTCAAACTCCTCCTCGCCTAGCGAGAGGAAGGTGCGATCCGGATAAAGCCCGTATATCACCGATGCGACCTCGACGACATTCGGGTAAAGCAATGTAAAGAACTCTGTCGACTCTTCGCGAAAGGTGTTGAGATTTTCCGAATATTCGTCCATGGTCGTGACACGCACGACATCCAGCTTGCGGTCGCGGCGGAACCAGAGCCCGGCCGTGCGGCATATCTCTTCGACCGCCGCGTCGGCGGTTACATTGCGCAGGAAAATCGAAACCTTCCGGGCGGCCGTCTCGGCCGAAACGGATATATTGACGCCAGTCTGGTCGCTGACAAGCCTGAGAAGGACGTCCAGACGGACGGCGGAACATTCAATATAGCGGAGGAACTCCGGTGGAGGCGTGGCGGGAGGATCGAGAGGCTTGAACGAACCGTCGAGGAAAATGCTTTTGCCGCCGGTTCCGGCCGAAAGTTCCACGCCCTTTTCCGAAACGGACTTGATGACGATGGCGACCCGCACGCCGTCCACGCTTTCGGTCAGGACTCCGCCGCGGCGCACGACGCGCCCGGCATCGTCCGCGGCGCCCAGGAGAGCGACCCCGTCGCCATCTGCGCCGACCACGAGAGCTTTGAGAGCCAGCGCCGGCGACACGGCCGCGCGCGAGCCGAGATGGTCGGCCATGGCGTCTTCGGCGACTGTCGGGTCCGCCGCGCCCGCCGCGCCGGCGATTGCCGCGAGCGCCGCGAATACTGTAATTTTCATATTCATCATGTTGCTCCTGCTATAGAAAAAAGCGCCATAAAAAACGCCACGTAGACGAAGCCGACGATTCCGCCGGCGATCAAAATCATGACAGGTTCAATGAGCATGCCGAAGCGCTTGACGGCGAGAGCGAGAAGCATCTCGTGAAAGCGGGCGGTCTCGCCGAACGCTTCGGGCAGAGAGCCGGTCTTTTCGCCGACGGCCGCCATTCTGGAGAGCATGGGCATGAACTCGCTCGCGGCGGAGAGCGGTTTTGAAAGCGTAGAGCCGCGCATGACTTCGCTGCGCACATTTTCAATCCGCAGCCGCAGCCGCCTGTTCGGCAGCAGGCGAGCGGAAGTCTCAAGCGAATCGAGAAGCGTCACCCCCGACTCTGTCAGTATCTGCATCGAGCGCGCGAACAGGGCGGTTCCGGAAAGGCGCAGTATGCGACCGGCTATCGGCAGCCTGAGCAGAAAGGCGTCCTGCGCTTCCCGCGCCCGGTCGTTCATTCGGGCGACGAACCACATCGCGACAGCGGCCGCGAGCCATGCGGCGGCCGACAGCGCGTTCGCCCTGAACCAGTCGGAAACATCGACAAGCATCTGCGTCATGGCCGGCAGATCCGCGTTGCCGCTGCGGAGGAAATCGGCGATCTTGGGTATTACCGAAACCACCAGAAACGCACTCACCGCGGCGGCCATTGAAATGGCGACAAGCGGATACATAACCGCATTCAGGACCGCGGTCTTGAGGTTTCGCCGCGCCTCCATCTGATCCGCCGCGCGAGAGAGAGTCTTCTCGAGCTCGCCCGACTTCTCGCCGACTTCGGCCAGCCTCACCGCGACATCCCCGAAATGGCGAACGTCCGCTTCGAGAGCTTCGGCGACAGAGCTACCCGCGTAGACTTTGCCGGCCACGCGCCGCCAGGCCAGCGAGGCGCGCGGCGAGGCGGCCTGGGCGCTTACGGTCTTGAGCGCGGCGAGAAGCGTTATGCCGCTTTTCAACATTGACGCGAGCTGTCTCAAGCCCATCTCGACATCGAACTTCGTCATGCCTTTAATCCACGACGGATGCCACCGCGGCACATCCGCCGGGGTGCGGCCGTCCTCGCCCGGAGCCGCCTCGTCGATGGACAGAACCACATATCCTTCGGCGCGCAACGCGGCGGCGAGCGACTCGGCGGTTTCCGCCGTACGCAGAAACACCCGTCTCGCCCCGTCCGGGGCAATCGCCGCAACCGTAAACTCCTTCATGTCATTCTCCGACAGCCTTCATAACTTCGGCAAACGATGTAACACCCGCCTCGACCTTTGCATCGGCGTCGTCGCCCATCGACGTTTCGACGCCCATTTCCGGCGAATAGAGTTCGAAAAGGCCGATCCGCCCGGAGTATCCGCGCCCGTTGCACTCCGGGCAGCCTGCCGGCTCGTAACCGCGAGCACCCTTCACCCGGCACTTCACACACAGCCTGCGCACGAGCCTCTGCGCGACGGCCAGCCTGAGCGTCGCCGGCACAAGCTTCTGATCAAGCCCCATGTCAACAAGCCTCTCTACCGTAGCCTTCGCTCCGTTCGTATGCAGCGTAGAAAGGACAAGGTGGCCGGTGAGAGCCGCCTTGACCGCGGCGTCCAGCGAGTCGGCGTCGCGTATCTCGCCGATCATCACGACATCCGGATCGTGGCGCAATATCGATTTCAAAGCCTTGGAAAAGTTCACTTTGTCGGCTGAATCCACCTCGACCTGCGACACTCCCGGCATCTCGTATTCTATTGGATCTTCAACCGTGATAATGTTGCGCGGCTCGCCCTTGAGAAGCTCCTGTATGGCGGCATAGAGCGTAGTCGTCTTGCCGGAACCGGTAGGGCCAGTCAAGAGAACGAGCCCGTGGGGCCGGCGTATGACGCGTTCGACGACGGCGCGATCGGCAGGCGACATTCCGAGGTCGTCGATTGAAAGGCGTCTACCGCCCGCTTCCAGAAGTCGCAGAGTGATGCGTTCGCCGCGTCTTACCGGCAACGTGGCCATTCTGACGTCGAGCGGGCCGCGCCCGGCCGCTCCCACGCCCGGCATCCGCCAGGAGAAGCCGCCGTCCTGCGGAGCGCGCCTCTCGGCTATATCCAACCCGGCCAAGACCTTCAGCCGGCTTGTGACGGCGCTTTGCATAGATGCAGGTATGCTCAGGACTTCGTCCAGGCCGCCGTCAATCCTGAAGCGGACCCTGAGGCGGCCTTCTTCGGGGTCGAGATGGATGTCGGACGCGCCGGTGAACAGACCGGCTCTTAGAATCCTGTCGACAAGCTGTACGCTGTCTGTCAGCGTCTCTGCATGGGCGAGAAGCCCGTTGGCCGGCAGAATCTTCATTGTGCGCCTCCTGATTTAGGCGCGAGATTCAATCGGCCCCGGAGCGCCGCAGGATTGCGCGAGAGCGCGAGAGCGTCACGGTCCGCCGCAAGCCCGGCCGAGAGGAGTTCCGCCAGCGACTGGTCGAGCGTACGCATCCCGAACGACGTGCCGGTTTCGATGACTGAATACAGCTGTGCCGAGCGCCCGGTCGCGATAAGATTGGCGGCAGCCATGGTATTGACGAGAAGTTCGCAGGCCGGATGCCGCGTCTTCCTGTCGGGCGAGGGGATCAGATGCTGGGCGAGGACTCCGCGCAGAGCCATCGCCAGTTGACGGCGCGCACCCGTCTGTTCCTCAGGCGGGAACATCGACATCAGCCGCTCTATGGCGCCCGGGGCGTCGCCGGCGTGAAGAGTGGTGAACACAAGGTGCCCCGTCTCCGCCGCTCTCAGCGCGGTGCGCACTGTCGCGAGATCTCTGACCTCCCCGACGAGTATCACGTCGGGGTCTTGCCGGAGCGCCTCCACAAGCGCGTCGTTGAAACTTCTCGTGTCGCGCCCGACCTGGCGTTGATGCACCAGGCATTTCTTGGATTTATGGACGAACTCGATCGGATCTTCTATCGTAATGATGTGTCCGGCCCTGTCCGTATTTATCCTGTCCATCATAGTCGCGAGCGTCGTCGTCTTGCCGGATCCGGTCGGGCCTGTCACGACTACGAGTCCGTCGGGTTCGTCGCAAAACTTCTCCAGCCGCTTTGGCAGGCCAAGCTCCGCGAACGAGCGAAACCTGCCGTCAAGCCGCCTGAGTGCCACAGCATGACGGCCGGACTCGCGGTATATGTTGAACCTGTACCTTGTGCCGGAAGCGCCTTCGACCGCTCCGTCGATGGAACCTTCGTCAAGCAATCTCATGCGGACTCTTTCGGTACCGTCGGGGCATCCGACCGGCAAGGTCACGAGGCCGAGGTCCATTGCAACGGCGTCGACAGCCGTAGAGTCGAAGGCGCGGTAGTCGCCGCGCTCTACAAGTTCGCCGCGGATTCTGAAACGGGGAGGCATGCCGACTGCGAGGTGGACGTCGCTCGCGCCGGTCTCTTCGCATATTTCCAGCAGGCTCTGCAACAACGAATTCATCATTCCCACACCTCCATCATCCAGCGCACGGCGCCATTCCCGGCCATTTCCAGACGTTCCGGGATGACCGCCATCTCTTTAGCCACGAACAGATCGAGCGCCCTTTTCACGGCAGGATAGGAACCTTCCAGGAGATATCGTCTGCAACGCGGGTCGGGCCGCGAGCCCGCTGCCTGGAGCACTTGACCGGAAGGGCCGCCTTCCGCCTCTTCGCTTCTGACGGCCCAAAGGCCGGCGGACCTGAAGACCGCCAGGACTTCGCTTTCACGTTCCGCGGCGGTCGCCGAAGGATCGCCCTTCACATTCGTCGCCGGCGGAATCTTCGACTTTTCTTCTTCGAGCTCTCGCGTCGCGGATGCGAGTTGCCGGCCTGCGAGAGCCATCTCGCCGTCGAAGCCTTCGACCGTGACAAGGGCAGCGCTTCTAGTCTCCAGCCCGTCCGCCCGGCGTGCGGCGTCGATGCGCCACAGCCATATGTACGCGGCGACAGCGGCGGCCGGAACGGCAGTCAGGAGAAACACCCTGTCTTTCGTGCGCAAAGGCGTCATAGAGCGCCCTCCTCGTTCCGTGAAAGCGCCAGCACGCACGAAAACTCCGCAGTCAAACCGTCAGCGGCCGCGGCGATAGGACCGGGCGCAAGCGTCCACCCCTGGCTGGAGACGGCTTTGGTCAACTCCGCCATTGTCGCCGCCGCGGCGTCGGCAGAAGCTGCGACGGCGGTCAACTTGAGTTCAAACGGCTTGTCCGCCGCCAGCGACTTGACGACGACTCTGCCGCCGCACACAGACGCGAGCGTCGCCATGATGCCCGGATACGCGCCGCGGAGTCTCGCGACCTCGCGTTGGGCCCGAGCGGCCGCTTCGCGGCCCGCGCGGATTCGTTCGGCGGCCATTCTCGCCGCGGCGGCCTTCGCGCGCTCGGCCGAAACACGCGCGTCGAGAACAGACTGTTCGGCCACCGTCTTTTCAAGCTTCGCAATCCTGCCCGAAAGAAGCGCCCAGTCGGCAACAGCGGCCGCCACCGCAAGAACGGCAATCGCCGCAAGGCATCTCATGTTTCTCAGGGCCGCCGGCCCGTCGTGCGACTTCGAGGATTTGCCGTCGCGGACGGCGACTTCATAGACTCTGACCGATTTATCGGGGTCCTCGATTTCGCGCCACGCTACTTCGGCAGCCGCCGCGGACACGCCGGAGAACGGTTCTATTTCGTATGCGAGCGCGTTGCGCAGTTCGTCCGGCGACAACGCCTCGACCTGCACGGCGGCCATGCGCACCTGCTGGCGGTACGCCGTCTTGTCGTCCCAGATTGAAGTTGCTGTCCTGGCCATCGTCTAGTTCCGGATTGCAAGTTTAAGATGAACGAGGTTGTCGCCCGGCAAGACATCGATCCGCCGGGCCGCTCCAGAGACGGAATCTTTCAAAATCCTCGTCCCGGGCGTCAAGCCCTCGAATACAGCCGCGGCAGGGTATGCGACTGTTGCGACGGCTCCTGTGACGAAGCCGTCCGCCGGACCGTACCATTTGTATGTTATCGTTCCCGGCGCGCCATCGCCGGCGGCGAGTTCCGCCGTCACCACGAGTCTGCTGGAGGCGCCGCCGTCGGGCTCCATCGACAGGCTGCGCATCGATCTGGCTTCGGCCTTGCTGCCGTAGTGGGACACGGCGGCCACCGCGCCGTTCGTGACCCAGACGCGGCAAAGACCGGCCGAATCCTCCGTCGCCACCGGATTGCCCCACGGATCTGTCAACTCACTGCGGCCTAGCGGCAGGCGGACGTACGGGCCCCGCCAGCCTGTCGGCACAAAGACGCTCGCGTCGGCGAGTTCCGCTTTCTCGCCGTCCGGAACGACAAGATTCTGAGCCGTCGCGGGCAGCACGGCGAATCTGCGCGCCGCGGCCGGCAATGTCCACAACTCCGACAACGTGCCGTCGTTCGCGCGAGGCATTCTGCCCATGTCCGCGAGAAAGCCTGCCGCTTCGCCGGAGCCGCCGTCACGCGTCCACACGCTCGAGCGCAGCGTTTCGAGCTGCCTGTCGGCGGCGAGAGTGCGCTTGCGTTCTTCAATTCGCGAAAGCTCGCCTGTCACGCTATGCGCAACCAGTGCGATCACCAACAGCACGAGTATCATCTCGACAAGAGTAAAGCCCGATTTTTTCACTGGCCGGCCTCCCCCTCGTCGACATCCGCCCGGCGGAGGAACCAGACGATATCGTCGCCTCTCGCGGCGCGGTCCGTCCCGTCGACAAGCCCGGCCTGGCGTGAAAGCCGCCGCGTACGCTCCGTCCAGCTTGTCGTGAACGAATTAGTCATATTGACGGCATAGCACGGAGTCTCGAGTATCCCGTTCGGCCCTGCCGAAACGATTCGCGCATATGAGAAACGGACTTCATCGGCCACATTGGTCGAATAGCCGTAAAAAGCCTGCGCGGGCGGAATCTGCAAGACATACGGATTGCCCCACGGGTCGGAGACGGCCGGTTCCCCCGGGAACCCGTACACGGAACATCCGCTTACGCCGTTCACTATGTCGGCCGGCAGCCACAAGCCGGAAAGCGGCGGATAGAATCCCCGCTCTTCGAATGTCGCGTCGCCGGAAAACCTCCTGCTCCCGGCGCGGGGAAACTCCATATTCGAAGCGGCGATATACGGTCCGCGCCATCCGCGCGCGCGCTCTTCGTTCCATTTCGTGAACTCGTCCGCCGCCGCGACGCCCGGCCGGCGGACAGACGAATCGTCGACTCGCACGCCGGCCGAACCGCGATCGCCGGCGGCGACCGCTCCGTACAGATTTGTGGATATAAGGAGATTGGCGATACGCATGTATGCCGGCGAAAAACCCGGTATCCCCTGCATGTCCGCGATATATCCCCCGACAGGCGCGCAAATGGCCGAAGCAATCGTCTTTAAATCGCTTTCAGCCGCGGCGATTCGAGCCGTCTGGGCAAACTTCGACATGCGCTGCACGGCGAAAACGGCGATAGCGGCGATAATCGCCACAACCATGGCGACCTCGACAAGAGTGAAGCCGCATCTGTCGGCCAATCTCATGTTCGCATGTTTTTGTCGTATTCCCACATACATTTCAACGCCGCCGGGCCGCGGACGGTTCACAGCGCGGCGGCAGCATCAAAATTGCGTAATGCCGCGAAAAGCCGGGCGGCGAGCTCCGCAATGTCGCCCGCCGCCATGCCGCCTTCTTTCGCCAGACGGGACAAACCGCTTGAGTCCGCGTCAGTTTTTGAACGTGACGACGCCGGTACCTTTGCGTATGACGCCGATGACGCTGTACTGCTGGTGCTGAGCCTTCAAGATGTTCGTCGCCTTCTCCAGCTGGTTCTTCGGCAGGATGACCACGTAGCCGATGCCCATGTTAAAGACACGATACATCTCGTCGCGGTCGACTTTCCCCTGGTTCTGGATGAACTTGAAGATTGTCGGCACCTCCCAGGTCGAACGGTCGATTTCCGCATTGGCCGCCTTGGGCAGGACTCTCGGGATGTTGTCCTGAAAGCCCCCGCCCGTGATATGCGCCATGCCGGTAATCTTGATCTTGCGCTCGAGGAGTTTAGCAACCGGCCTGAGGAAACTGCGGTGGACTGCCAGAAGCGCCTCGCCGAAAGTCTGGTTCGTGCCAGGCAGTTTGTCCTGCCAGGAATACTGGCAAAGATCGAAGATGACGCGGCGCGCCAGCGAGAAGCCGTTCGTCTGCAATCCGCCGGACGGGAAGCCGATGATGACATCGCCGGCCCTGATGGACTTGCCGGTTATGAGCTGATTCTTGTTGACGCACCCTACGATGGTGCCTACCAGATCGTACTCGCCGGCAGGATAGAGACCCGGCATCTCGGCGGTTTCGCCGCCGAGAAGCGCCATGTGATTCTCCTTGCACGCCTTGCAAAGTCCGCTCACGACACTCTTGAACTGCGCCGGATCGATTTTGGCGGCTCCGATGTAGTCCATGAAGAAAAGCGGCTTTGCACCCTGTACGAGGATGTCGTTGACACAGTGGTTGACGATGTCCTGCCCGACGGTGTCGTGCTTGTTCATCATGGCAGCCACCTTGAGTTTCGTGCCAACGCCATCCGTGGAGGCAACAAGAATCATGTTCTTGCCGACGGGAACTTTGTGCAGTCCGCCGAACGCCCCGATGCCGCCAATCACATTGGCGGTTTTGGTCGAAGCGACCATCTGTTTGATGGAGCCGACGGCACCCATCTTGACGTCAATGTTAACGCCAGCCTGGGCGTATGCGGACTTCACGACTTTCGACATATCGCAAGAACCTTCCTGCTTTTTTGCATTAGAGCTTGTTGTTCGAACCCAGGACCTTCATGATCTTGTGGATGTACATCTTCTTCATGTTGTCGCGCGCCGGGCTCAGATACTGGCGCGGATCGAAGTGGTCGGGATGCTCGGCGAAGTGCTTGCGGATCGCCGCAGTCATCGCGAGACGCGAGTCGCTGTCGATGTTGATC
>CAMOXA010000042.1 GCA_946628745.1 uncultured Verrucomicrobiota bacterium
GAGCCGCATCGCGACCGTTGCGACTGTCGAAGAACTCATGAAGGCCGTGCGAGCGCTCAAGAGCGAAGGGGCGTCCGCCGTGCAGCTGCCGGATTTCATCCCGCCCCGCGCCGCTTCTCCCGCCGCGCCTCCTGTCGCGCCCGCGGTACCGGCCGCCGCGCCGGCGGAACCTGCCGCGCCGGCCCCCGCCTTGTCCCCGGCCCCGGATTCGCGCGCCGATGTCGACGCCGAACGCCGCGAGGAGATTCTGAACGACGACAAACTCAATTCCATACTCGCCTCGGTCCCGGGCGCGATAATAACAGACATACATACGAGAAAGGCTAAGTGATGACAAGCTGTGCATGGATATGGATGTATACCGGCGCGTTTCTCATGCTCGCCGAGCTGCTGATGCCCGGTTTCGTTGTTTTCTTCTTCGGGCTTTCGTCCGCCACGGTGGGGTTGATCCGCTTCGCGCTCGGCGAGGCGTTCACGCCGACGTGGCAGCTCGTGGCGTTTTCCGCGTTCTCGGTGCTGTATCTACTCTTCCTCAGACGCTGGCTGAAGACGATTTTCACGGGCGACGTTGAAACATCGTCCGCCGATTTCGCCAATGAGGCTGTCGGGCGCGTCGGCCAGGTCACGGCGCCGATAGCGCCTCCGCTTCCCGGCAGAATCATGCTGGGCGACGCGGAGTGGGAGGCCGTGGCCGACACTGCCATACCCGCCGGCGCGAACGTCAAGGTTGTCGCCCGCGAGAACCTCACCATGAAGGTCGAGGCGCTGTAGCGGCTTAAAGACAAACAGGAAAAAACAAAAAAAGGAGAAGCAAAAATGATACTAGCATCAAGCCAGTCCGGACTGATTTTCTTCGCGATCGTTGCGTTCGTCGTGCTCGTCGCGATCCTGAAAACGGCCGTGATAGTTCCGCAGAAGACCGCATATATCGTCGAACGGCTCGGCCGGTACCGCTGCACGCTCGACGCGGGCTTTCACATTCTCGTGCCGTTTTTCGATAAAATCGCCTACCGCCACACGCTCAAGGAGCAGGCTATCGACGTCCCGCCCCAAGAGTGCATAACGAAGGACAACATCGCGGTTTCGGTGGACGGCATCCTGTACATGCAGGTCATGGATCCGGCAAAGGCGTCGTACGGGATCGGCAACTACCTGTTCGCGACGACACAGCTAGCCCAGACGACGATGAGATCCGAAATGGGCAAGCTCGACCTCGACCGCAGCTTCGAGGAGCGCACGTCGATCAACCAGGCGATCGTCGCGGCAGTCGACAAGGCGTCCGATCCGTGGGGCATAAAGGTGACGCGCTACGAGATAAAGAACATTACGCCGCCCAGGACGATCCGCGACGCGATGGAAAAGCAGATGAGGGCCGAGCGCGAGAAGCGCGCGATGATTGCCGAATCCGAAGGCGAGCGCCAGGCGAAGATCAACCGCGCCGAAGGCGAGAGGCAGGAGGCGATCGCGCTTTCCGAGGGCGAGCGCATGAGAAAGATCAACGAGGCGGAGGGCAAGGCGAAGGAGATACTGCTTGTCGCCGAAGCCCAGGCGACGGGCATTCAAAAGGTTGCCGAGGCGATCAGCGGCAAGGGCGGCATGGAGTCGGTCAACATGCAGCTCGCCCAGCAGTATCTGCAGCAGTTCGGCAATCTCGCCAAGACGAATAATACGATGATAATTCCGTCCAATCTCGCGGACGTAGCCGGCGTGCTCAAGGCTTGCACGACGGTGATAAAGAAAATCGACGCCTGACGGGGACTGAAGTTGGGGGTGGTGGCGGCCATTCTTGACTCTGTCTGGCCTCGCAAGTGCGAGGTGTGCGGCGGCGGAGCGGACAGGCCCGGACGGCATGTCTGCTCCGCCTGTCTGATGCGTCTGCCGTTCACGCCGGCTGAAGGGTGCTGCCGGGTATGCGGCCGGCCGGTGGAAGGGCTCTGCCGCGAGTATTTGTGCGAAGATTGCTCCGCCAATGCGCCCGCGTTTGACAGGGCCGCGAGCGCGCTGAGGTTCGAGGGCCGGGCGAGGGAGATGGTGCACGGTTTCAAGTCGCGCCAGGAGATATGGCTCAGGGACGATTTCTGCGATTGGCTGGAGGCCGCCGCGAGGGTCCGGTTCGACATCCCGGCCGTCGATGTCGTTTTGCCGATGCCTGTCGTTCTGCGGCACAAGTTCGACCGCGGCTACAACCAGTGCGATGTTCTGGCCCGGTGCCTGGCGGAACGCTTCGGCAGAATCTGCCGCGCCGGCGTTCTGGCGCGCTGCGGCAACCCGAAACGACAGGCCGGCCTGGACGAAGAGTCGAGACGCGAGAACGTCAAGGGTACGTTTACAGTCCGCAAGCCGCAGTTCGTCCGCGGACGGACGGTTCTTGTCGTCGACGATGTCATGACTACCGGCGCGACGCTTTCGGAGTGCGCGAAGGAGCTCAAGTCGGCCGGCGCGTGGCGCGTGTGGTGTTTGACGCTCGCGCGGTCGGTCAGGACGTGAAAGCACGCGCCTCGAAAAGAAATTTCCGGAACGCCATTGACAAGCGGGCGCCATTTATGATAAAGTAATCGCGTGCTTACTATAAAAGGAAGTGCGATGATGAAAACAAGAGAACAGACAACAAGCCGGGATGCATGTGAAAACGGGAACGGCCGCTCGTTCGTGCCGCTCTACGCGACGAACTTCTTCGGCACGCTGAACGATAACTTCATGAAGACGCTTGCGGGCTTCATGGTGATTGGCTGGATGACCGACGAAAGGCTCAAGTCGATCGCGATGGGCGTGACGGCCGGCGCGCTCGTGCTGCCCTACATCCTCTGCTCGCCGCTCGCGGACCGTCTGACGGCGGTGTGGGCGAAACGGCGGATCGTGCGGCTCGCGAAGTGGGCGGAGCTGCCGATCATGGCCGTGGCCATCGCGGGCTTCGCGCTCAAGTCGCCGTGGCTGGTGGTCGGCGCGGTGCTCCTGATGGGATTGCAGAGCTCGCTCTACTCGCCGGCCAAGTACGCGCTCGTCCGTGACATAGGCGGCGAAAGGCGCATCTCGACCGGGATGGGCGGCATGGAAGGCGTGTCGTTTCTCGGCGTGCTGTCGGGCACGGTCGCGGGGGCGGTGTTTGCGGACTTGGAAGTCCGCCACCCCGAGTGGAACCTGTCATGCCTCTGCTTTGCCGCCTTCGCGACGCTCGGTCTCGCGGCGAGCTACACGATCCGCGCCAAGGAAGAACCGAACCGCTCGCTCCACGCGATCAATCCGGTTCGCTACATCCGACGCGCCTATCGCATGGCGGGGCGGTACGAAGGGTTGAATGCGGTGATTTTCACGCTGTCGGTTTTCTGGTGGGGCGCGGCGATGCTTCAAATGGGGCTGCTGGTCTATGGGAAAGCCGAAAACGGATTGAACCTCAGCGCGACCGGGACGGGCGCGCTCCTCTGCGCGGCGGCGGTTGGCATTGTCGCGGGACAGATCATTGCCGGATTCGTGGATAAGAGACGCTTCCTTTTGGGCGCGACGCTCCTTACTGGCTGGATCGCGGCGGCGCTGCTTCTGGCGCTCTACTTCGCGCCGATGCCGCCTGTGGCATTCGGAATCGTCCTGGGGCTGCTCGCCTTTGACCTCGGTTTCTTCAAACTGCCTCTCGACGCCGAGATTCAAAAGGTCGTGAAGGGACCGAAACTCAACACGATGCTCGCGTATTTCAACCAGGTGTCGTTCCTTTTCATGCTCGCGGCGAGCGGGTGCTATGCGCTCGTGAGCTGGGCGTTTGGCCCGAAGGCGTTTCTGCTGCTGTTTGCGGTGGTGATGCTGACGGTGCCGTTTCTCTTTGTGTTCAGCTACCGTTCGGTGCTGCTCTGCACGGGCCGGTGGATATTCGCGAGGCGGTATAAGGTTGAGGTGGAAGGTCTGGATCGGCCGCAAAAGCCGGGGCGCCCGGACGGGCGGGGAGTGCCGCTGCTAGTCTTGCCGAACCATCCGGCGATGGTCGATCCGATGCTGGTGAGCCTGGTGTTTTGGAAAACGCCTCTCAAGCCGCTGAGCGACGAGTCGTTTTTCCACGCCGGCATTGTGGCGCCGGCCGTATTGCGCACGCTCGGCGCGGTGCCTGTGCCCGACTTGCGCAAGCACCGCACGGCGAAGGGCGCCTCGATCGCGCGCGGCCTCGGCGACATCGTGAAGAATACCCTTGCCGGCGGCGGCAACGTGATCTTCTATCCGTCGGGCCACATCCAGACCGAGCCGGAGCATGAAGATATCGGCACCCGCCAACTCGCCTACAATATCTGCAAAGACCTTGGAGAGGCGGGTCACCGCGCCCGCGTCATCGGCGTGCGCACGCGCGGACTCTGGGGCAGCGTCTGGAGCCGCGCCGGCCGCACTGCCTCGCCAGCGTTCGTGCCGACTTTCGCCAAAAGCGTCCTGCTCTGGTTCTTCTGGTCTCCGTTCGTCCCGCGCCGCCGCGTGACGATGCACGTCGAAGATATCACCGAGCGCGTGAAAGAATGGGCGCAGGGTTCGCGTCTCGAGTTCAACGCGAAGCTGAACGCGTGGTACAATCAATGAAAAAAAGTTGCCGCGGGGCTATTGCGCGGCACCGATGTTTTTGATATACTACACACATTCCGCCCACGGTGGGCGGGATGAAGCGAATGACCAGGGGCGATCCATCCCCGGGCAAAGCGGATTGATCTGAAACAAAAAGATTAAAGGAGAAAACAAAATGGAAATGCCTGCATCGACCCTTACGGGTATTACACTGAAGGACATGTTTGACGCCGGACTTCACTTCGGCCATCAGACGAAGCGTTGGAACCCGAAGATGAAAGGTTACATCTTCGACAAGCGCAACGGGATACACATCATCGATCTCACCCAGACGGTCACGCTTCTCGACGAGGCGGCGCAGTTCCTGCGCAATGTCGTTCTGGACGGCAAGAGCATTCTTTTCGTCGCCACCAAGAAGCAGGTCTCGGAGATGGTCAAGGAGTCCGCTTCTTCCGTCGGCCAGTTCTACATCACCGAACGCTGGCTTGGCGGCACGCTGACCAACGCGAAGACGATCCGCTCGTCGGTCAAGCGCATGCGCCAGCTTCAGGCTACGGCGAAAGCCAACGGCGGCGAGCTTTCGGAGCACAAGCAGGAAGCGTCGATGCTCCGCCGCGAACTCAACAAGCTCGAGAAGAATCTTACGGGTATCGCCGACATGGCAGAGCAGCCCGGCGCCGTCGTGGTCGTCGATGTCGTCCGCGAGGCCAACGCCGTCAAGGAGGCCGTGAGGCTCCACATCCCCGTTGTCGCGATTGTCGACACGAACGCCGACCCCGAGCCGATCGACTATGTCATCCCCGGCAACGACGATTCCGTCAGAGGCGTCGAGCTGGTCGTCAACGGGCTCGTGAAGGTCATCAAGTCCGCGACGGACGAGTACAGCGCCAAGGCTGCCGAGGAGAACCGCAAGCGTGAAGCGGACCGTGCAAAGCGCGAAGAGGCCGAGAAGGCGGCCCGCGCCGAGCGCAAGGCGAAGTCTGCCGCGAAAGACGGCGCGAAGAGGGCAACCGCCGCCAAGAAGGCCGCAGTCGCCGTCAATGTAAAGGCCGCAGCCCGCGCCGCGAAGGAAGCCGCCGAGGCGAAGGCCAAGGCCGATCTCGAGGCGAAGCGCCAGGCGGCGGTCGCCGAGGCCGAAGCGGCGGTCGCGGCAGCGGCTCCCGCCGCGGAATAACCGCAGAAGTTTGAACAATCATTCAAAGGAATTACATAAATGGCTATTACAATCCAGCAGATCAAGGAACTCCGCGAAGCCACTGCGGCGGGAATGGGAGCTTGCAAAGAGGCTCTCACCGCCACGAACGGCAACATGGACGAGGCTGTGAAGTACCTTCGCGAGAAGGGCCTCGCCGTGGCCGCCAAGCGTGTCGACAAGGAGTCCAAGCAGGGCATTATCGCTCTCGCCGAGGCCGCCGACAGGAAGTCGATGGCTCTCGCCGAGGTGAACTGCGAGACGGACTTCGTCGCGAAGACAGACGCGTTCGTCAAGTTCGTCGACGACGCGGCCAAGGTCGCGCTCGAGGGCAAGGATATCGAGCAGACGCTCAACGACGACTACAAGATGCTTCTCACCAAGACGGGCGAGAACGTCAAGATCCGCCGCAGCGAGCGTTACGTTCTCGAAGGCGCCGGCGTCATTTCGGGCTACATCCACATGGGCGGCAAAATCGGCGTGCTGGTCGAGCTCGCCTGCGAGAAGGCCGACGCGCCGGAACTCGCCGAGGCGGCCCACATGGTCTGTCTGCACATCGCCGCCAACTCGCCGCGGTACGTCCGTCCCGAGGACGTCCCCCAGCAGGAGATCGATGCCGAGCTCGAGATCAAGCTCAAAGCTCTCGCCGAGCAGAAGGGCAAGCTCCCGCCCGAGCAGGCGCTCGTCGGCATCAAGAAGGGCATGGCCGCCAAGTTCTGCGCCCAGGTATGCCTTTTGCAGCAGGACTACGTCGCGGATGACGACTTGACCGTCGAAAAGTATCTCGGCAAAGTCTCCGCGGCGATCGGAGCGCCGATCTCCGTCAAGCGCTTCTGCCGCATGCAGCTCGGCGCCTGACGCCGGCAGCCGCGCGGCTCGCCATGCTGACAATCGACATCATAAGCGTGCAGCCACGCATGTTCAGAGGCTTTCTTGAAGAAAGCATAGTCGCACGCGCCGTTAAAAAAGGCGCGTGCGTCGTCAATATAATCGACCTCAGGGATTTCGCGCACGATGTCCACAGAAAGGTCGACGACAAACCCTACGGCGGCGGGCCGGGAATGCTCATGATGTGCGGACCATGGTTCGAAGCCGTGGAGAGCCGGCTGGCGCCGGGTGAAAGACCGCGAGTCGTCATGACCACGCCAGCCGGCCGCAGATTCGACCAGCGGGCCGCCGAAGAACTGTCGCGCGAGACGCATGTGGTTTTCATGTGCGGACACTACGAAGGTTTCGACGCAAGAATCGAGACGCTCGCGACCGACAGATTTTCAATCGGAGATTTTGTGATGACCGGCGGCGAACTCGCCGCGGCGGCGATGGCCGACGCAACGGTGCGTCTGCTGCCGGGCGTTCTCGGCGGCGGACCCGCCGCCACCGCGAACGAGAGTTTCGGCCGGGAAGGGCTTCTGGAAGCGCCGCAATACACCCATCCCGCAGACTTCCGCGGCATGAAAGTGCCGGACGTCCTGCTCTCGGGCGACCACGCCAGGATAGACGCGTGGCGCAGAGCGCAGGCGCGAATAATCACATCGAAAGAGAGGCCAGACCTTGAAAACTGAAATCGCGTCCGCCGTTTGCGCGGCTGTCGCCGCCCTGTCGTCCGCTTTCGCCGCGCCTAAGGAGCGCGTGCAGCAAGTCGGCACGTGGTGGCACTGGATGAACGGGCACGTGACACGCGAAGGGATCGCAAAAGATCTGGCCGCGATGAAATCCGCCGGCATAGACAACGCCACCATATTCAACGCGTACCGCCCGTTCGGCGGACAGTTCACCGCCTTCGCGCAGGTCGCGAAAGAGAACGTGCGCGACATAGACGAAAGCGTCATGCCGACCGTAAAGTTTGCGTCGAAAGAATGGATGGACCTTTTCCGCTTCGCACTCGACGAGGCCGAGAAGCTCGGCATCACGATAGGCGCGGCGAACTGCGACGGATGGAGCGAATCCGGCGGGCCGTGGATAACGCCGGAGCTCGCTATGAAAGAGCTGGTCTGGGAGCGGCTTGACGCGGAAGGTCCGAAGCCGGTCGTGCGCGACGGGTTCTACCGCGAGATCGCCGTCGTCGAGGCGAACGGCCGCAAGTACAGGTTCGGCTACACGACGAACGGCAAGCGCAACCACCCCGCCTCGCCCGAGGGGGTAGGCCTTGAGTGCGACAAGATGGATGCCGCCGCGCTCGAATGGCATTTCAAGCATTATCCGCAGTGGCTTCTTGACGCGGCAGGCGACCACGCCGGCAAGACCTTTCGATACTTTCTCGTAGACTCGTGGGAGTGCGGCTTTCAAACCTGGACGGCGAAGTTCCCGGAGGAGTTCCTCAAGCGCCGCGGCTACGACATCACGCCCTGGCTGCCGGTTCTCGCCGGCGAGACGGTGGGCTCGCCCGAAGACAGCGAGGCGTTTTTGCACGACTACCGCCTGACGTGTTCCGATCTGATAATCGACAACTATTTCAAGCGTCTCGCCGAGCTGTGCCACGAGCGCAAAATGCTGCTCTACAGCGAGGGCATCTACGGCTGGGACAATCTGCCCGCCGTCGATGTTCTCAAGACATACAAGTACTGCGACGTGCCCATGACTGAATTCTGGGCGAAGATCGCCGCGCGAAAGCACCCCTTCAAAATGAGCTATGCCGAACCCATAAAACATTTCTCGCCCCAGCACGCGGCGGTTCTCTACGGCAAGCCCGTCGTCGCAGGCGAGGCGTACACCGGCTACGGACTCTACAGCGACTCGCCGTTCGACCTTAAGCCCTACGGCGACCGCGCGTTCGCGCACGGCATCACCCGCATGATACTTCACTCCTGCGTCCACCAGCCGACGGACGCCGCCCCCGGTCTGACGCTCGGCATATATGGTCAGGCGTTCAACAGACTCAACCCGTGGTACAACTTTTCTGCGTCGTTCTGGGCGTATCACGAGAGGATTCAGGACGCCATGCAGGGCGGTGCAAAGGTCGCGGACGCGCTCGTCTACATCGGCGACACTCTGCCCGCTTTCGAGATGTCCGACGACGAGATCGCGAGACTCCTGCCCCACGGCGCGAGCTTCCAGTACTTAAACCAGGACGTGCTTCTTTCGGGGCGCGTGAGCGTCGACCATGCGAGCCGCCGCATCATGCTCGACGGCGACAAGTCGTACAAATCGCTTGTCGTGCGCCAGGACGCGCTCGATCTCGCCACTGTCGTTAAGCTCGGCGAACTCGCGAAGGCCGGGGCTGAAGTGTGCGGCGTAAAGCCCGTGCGGACGCTGCGCCTCAAGGACCGCGAGGCGGAGACTGCGCGCCTGGTCGAGATAGCGGACTCGATCTGGGGCGGCGAGGCGTTCAAGCCCGCGAACCGTATCGCGTACTTCAAAGATATCGAGTTCGGCTCCGACGGCGACATCGAGACCGTGTTCGCCCGCCATGTCAGGAAGGGCGGGCGCGACGTCTATTTCATCGCGAGCGCGTTCGATTTCGCGGAGCGCTTGCTGCGGGTCAGATTCCCGGCTCATTTTCACAAATCGACTGCCGCTGTTGTGCTCGATCCTGTGGACGGCAGGCGCTATGCCCTCGACGTGCCGGTGGCGAGCAATCCCATGGTCGACGGCTGGTGTACGCTGCGCCTCCGTCCGAGGCAGTCCGTAATCGTGACGCTTGGCGAGGACGCGACGGGGCTGCCGTCGTACAAGGGCGAAGTGCTAACCCCGCACATTCTCTCGAAGCGCGTCTACGACGGCGCTGAAGGGACAATCACCTTTGAGAGCGAGCCCGACATGGCGCCGATGCCGATCGGCAGGTTTCGTTCGCTCACGGGAGAGACCGACCCGAATGTAAAGTACTTTTGCGGTGTCTTGCGATACGACTTCACGCTCGAACTGCCTGTCGCGGACGCGGCGAAAGAGAGAGTTCTTCTGACGATTCCGCAATTCGGCTCAACGGCCGAGGTGACAGTGAACGGGCGCCTCGCCGGGACGGTGTGGGATCCGTACGCGCCGCTCGACATCACAGAGGCCGTGCGCGCTGGAGGCGGCATGGCGAGAGCGGCGTTCTCGGTGCGGGTCGCCAACCCGTGGCGCAATCGCCTCGTAGGCGACTTCTTCCAGGACCGCGGCGCGAAGGCGGCGTTCACGACTTCCCCTGGCATAGACAAGTACGACATGAAGCCTCACGTTTCGAAGAACGCCGAACTTCTGCCGACCGGCATCTCGAGACCGATCGTCGTCGCGACGGTTCCCGACAACAGCCTTCAAGCGAGGATTTGGGCCGCGAAGCCCGGCGAGACAATCAGCCTGCCGGCGGGGACATACCGCGAGAAGCTCGTCATCCCGGCCGAAAAGAAAGGACTCAGACTCGTGCACGAAGGCGAAGGAGAGGCGGTTTTGCTTTGGGACGACTTCTCCGCGAAGAAAGCGCCTGACGGGAACGAGTTTGGAACTTTCAGAACGTATACGCTCAAGGTCGAGGCTGACGACGTGGAACTCGAGGGGCTGACAATCGTCAACAACGCCTCGGACGAGGACGTCGCCGCCGGAGGGCGCGGCGTCGGCCAGGCTGTCGCGCTGCATCTCGAAGGCGACAGAATCGCCGTCAGACGCTGTGTGCTTAGAAGCTACCAGGACACGCTCTACACGACACAGAACGGCCGGCAGTGCCGCCAGTATTTCGAAGACTGCCGAATCGAAGGCAGCGTCGATTTCATTTTCGGACACTCGACAGTCCTCTTCAGGAATTGCGACCTCGTGCATAGAATCGCCGGCATGACGACGGCGGCCGCGACGCCCGAAGGCGAGAAGTTCGGCTATGTGTTCCACAAATGCCGCGTCTTCGCGGAGAACGGACAGAAGAGCATACTCGGGCGCCCGTGGCGCGAATATGCGCAGACGGTCTTTCTGGACTGCGAGAT
>CAMOXA010000043.1 GCA_946628745.1 uncultured Verrucomicrobiota bacterium
TGACTTCGGCGTCCGTGGTCGAAACGGTCGCCGATATGACGGCCTGCTTCTTTCGCTGGAGCGCGAGCACCTTTTCTTCGACGGAGCCGGAGGCTATCATCTTCATGACGTATACCGTTTTTTTCTGGCCGATGCGGTGCGCACGGTCGGTGGCCTGGGCTTCGACGGCGGGGTTCCACCACGGGTCGTAGTGTATAACCATGTCGGCCCCAGTGAGATTGAGCCCCGTGCCGCCTGCCATGAGGGATATGAGAAACACCGGAATTTCCGGATCGCGATTGAAGCGGTTGCACTCGCCGAGACGGTCTTTCGTGGAGCCGTCGAGATAGCAGAACGGTATGCCTTCTTCCTGCAGCGACGCGGCGATGATCTGCAGCATCTTCACGAACTGCGAGAAGACGAGAATCTTGTGTCCGCCGTCGATGGCGCTTTGAAGCTGCTCGAGAAACGCGTTGAGCTTGCCGAGCGCGGCGACCTGGCGCAGCTTCATGAGCATGGCGAGAATCTCGAACTTCGACTTTGCGAAACCCTTTGCCTTCATGAGAGACCCAGCCTCGCGGCGGGTCTTGGCGAGAGCCTCGTTGTATTCCCTCTGGGAGTCTTCGTCCATCGGGCAGTACGAGACCTTGACGATCTTGTCCGGCAGATCCTTGGCGACCATCTTCTTGACGCGGCGCAGGATGAACGGGTGCAGCTTCCGCTTGAGCCGGGCGAGAGCTTCCTCCGCGCCCTGCCCTCCGTCGGCGACAGGCTGCTCGTAGTCGAGTTTGAACGACTCGTAGTCGCCGAGATAGTCCGGCATGAGAAAGTCGAAGATCGACCACACGTCTGCGACGGAGTTCTCGACAGGCGTGCCAGTGAGGACCAGGCGGCGGCGCGAGCGCAGAAGCTTCACGGCCTTCGCGTTTTTCGTCTGGCGGTTTTTGATGTGCTGGGCCTCGTCGAGGACCACCGCGGCGAACTCTCTCGACGACCACGCTTCGTCGAAGTCGCGCTGCAAGAGCGCGTACGACGTCACGACGATGTCGGCTTTGTCTATGAGCGGGAAGCTCGCCGCGCGGTCGGGGCCTGATATCACGAGCGTCTTGAGCCACGGGGTGAACTTCTGCGCTTCGGCTTCCCAGTTCCTGACGAGCGACGTCGGGCAGATGATGAGAGAAGGGCCTTCGTCTTTTCGCGGCAGAGACAGCCATGTGAGGGTTTGAAGGGTCTTGCCCAGGCCCATCTCGTCCGCCAGCAGGCCCGAGAGTCCGGCGTTTTCCAGAAAGCCCATCCAATACACGCCCTGCTTCTGGTACGGGCGCAAGACGCCGTCGAGTTTGCCGAGCGAAATCGGTTCGAATTTCGCGCCGCTCTCGCGGTTGCGGGCCGCGGCGGTTTCGCGCCAGCGCGCGGCGGCGGTGTCGTCCGTCTCGATGACGTCCGCGAGCATGTCGAGCGAGCTTTTGACGTAGGGCGCGTGGACGGACTTCACGCGGAACCACCCCGCGGGCGCGCCGTTCTGGCTCGCCGCGCAGTCCCTGAAGACGCCGTGCATGGTCTCGATCGCCTTGTTGTCCAGCAGAAAGACGTCGTTGCCGTGCAGGATGTATCCGTCGCCGCGGTTGAGCGCGGCCTGTATTTCGGCGGGCGAGACTTCGGTGCCTTGGGCGTCGAACGTGTAGCTGACGTCGAATGCGCCGCCCGGCGCGTCCTTTATCTTGACGAGCGGCAGAATGTAGTGCATCGAGTCTGTGAGCTTCATCAGCCTGTCGGATAGATCCACCTGCCATCCGCGCCGTCTGAGCTCCGGCAGGCCCGCGCCCAGGAAGTCGAGCACCTTCTGCGGATCGGTGCAGTAGACCTTCATGTCGTTGGCGCGGTAGCCCGGCTCGAATCCCCACGCTTCGAGAGACTTGACGGCGTCGCGTTCGGCGTCCTGCGAACGCACGAATCTGACGAGCGGGTCGTCGGGAGATTGGATGTACACGGTGCGCTCGGCCTGGAGCGAACACGCCGGGAAGTCGATGTCGCCGTACCATGCGTCCAGCGCGATTGAAAGAGACGCGCGCGAACCCGACACCAGCGCGTAGAATCTGGGCTTCATCGGCGCTTCAATGACGTCGGCGTCTTCTTCGCGGGCCGGACCGTCCGCGGCACCGGCCGTCTCGTGCCGCTCGCGTTCTTCGCGCTCGTCTTCTTCCATCTCCAGAACCATCTGGGCGATGCCGATCGCGACCACGTGCTGGCACACTCTCCCGAGCTTCTGGTTCGTGTAGCACGGACAGTGCGATTCGATTCTGTTGCGCTCCTTGAGCTTGAAGGATACCGGCATCTCCCATCCGTCGGGACGCTCGATTTTCCCGGATACGGTGACTGTCTCGTCGTCGTAATGCACGCTTTTGACATCGCCGGAGTTGACGACGGCGAGAGCCTGGTTGAAGACTTCGACGCCTCCCCAGCCCACAAGTTCGTCTTTTGTGATACCGCTTTTTGCTTTGTTCATTTTGTGGATGAATGATATCATTTTGGCCCAGCGATGTCAATGCCGCCATGACGGTGCAACTCCAGATCATAGACAACGCGGCGCGAAATATGGTATAATGTCCTCATCTTGAGAGACAAAGGCTAGAATGAGATGAGCGGAACAGTACCACATATTGTGCAGTATCAGGGTTCCAAGAGAATCTTGGCACCACAGATACTTCAGTATATGCCGCGCCGTTTTGAGCGGTTAGTGGAGCCTTTTGCGGGCATGGCAGCGATAACAATTGCAAATGCCGTGCAGGGACGCGCAGATAAATACATCGTAAACGATCTAAACAAGCCTCTTGTCAGCGTTTTGCAGGCTGCCGTAGAATCGCCAATGGATTTGGTATCAGGGTATGCACAAGTATGGAACGCACAGTTTTCCTACTCTGGGGGAAGCATCAGTCATTTTTACAAGGTTCGTGATGATTTCAACGGTGGAGACCAATCGCCAGCGAATATGCTCTATCTTCTGGCTAGGTGCGTAAAAGGGTCGGTGCGATACAGCAGCAACGGTCAGTTCAATCAATCACCCGACAAACGCCGCCACGGAACGTCGCCAAAGACGCTGAAGCCTAACGTGCAGGCAATTTCTTGGCATCTTAATGGACGCACAACGTTTCTCACTAGCGACTACCGTGAAGTTCTGGAAACGACGCGGCCAGGTGATTTGGTTTACATGGATCCTCCGTATCAAGGTGTTTGCAACGCAAGAGACAACCGATATTTTTCAGGAATCGAATTCAGTGATTTTGTGGAAGCAGTCGATATGCTCAACCGCCGCGGCGTGGATTTTCTCATAAGTTACGATGGACAGTGCGGTGACAGGCAGTATGGTGAAGATCTGCCAAAGGAACTTGGATTGGAGAAGGTTCTGCTCAACGCGGGTCTTTCAAGCCAGAGCCTTTTGCTTGGCAAGAAGGAAGTCACTTACGAGGCACTTTACATCAGTAGAGGATTGCGTGGGAAAACATCAACGTCCAAATCGATCACTCAACCTTTATTGTTCGATAAAATTGCAGTATGAAAAAGCTGCCTAAGTCTTTCCTGGCCAAGTTGAATGCAGTGTCGGCCAAACGCCCTAAAACAGTGATTCAACGGATAATCAAGAACGGTTTCGTAACCACAGAAGAACTCAAGGGGCTTGGCTATGAACATGCGCCTCGCGCTGCCCGCGATGTCCGTGAGCTTGGCATACCACTTGAGACGTTTTGGACAAGAGATTCAAGCGGTCGACGTATTGGCGCATATCGTTTTGGCGACCCTTCGCTGGCTGGCGACAAAATCTCAAAAACAAAAGGCAGAACTGTTTTGTCGAAGGCATTGAAAAAGGCCCTGATAGAAAAATTTGGAGCTAAATGCTTCATATATCTGCAGCCGATGGAGGAACGACTTCTACAGGTAGACCACCGCATACCGTATGAAATAGGTGGCGAGCAAAAGGCTGGCAATCTTGATTGCTATATGCTGTTGAGTCCGTCGGCAAACCGCGCCAAGTCCTGGACGTGCGAGCATTGCCCGAATTGGGAACGAAAAGACGCATCATTCTGCGTCAAATGCTTTTGGGCGCATCCTGAAAACTACACGCATATTGCCGGACACGAGCAGAGACAAATAGTTATAACTTTCACCGGTAACGAGATAGAGGACTACAACAAACTCATTACACTTGTTGGCGTATCCAAGGCTGAGGAGACAATCAAAGGATTGATCGAGGAATATATTAAATCCTGAAGTATGGTGCTTCTTTTTTTGTCCCCCAAAGACGCGCAAGACCACCCACTTTGCAGAGGTGAAGCGAAAAATGGGTAAACTCCAGAGAAAGTCCGGATAGCCGCAGGCGGCCGAATATGGTATAATACAATCACTTCATATCGAAACAAAGGAGAAACAACATGGAGCTCAAAGGTTCTAAGACAGAGGCAAATCTCATGGCGGCGTTCGCCGGCGAGTCGCAGGCGCGCAACAAGTACGACTACTACGCATCCCGCGCCAAGAAGGACGGCTACGAGCAGATCGCGGCGATCTTCCAGGAGACGGCGCTCAACGAGAAAGAGCACGCCAAGATGTGGTTCAAGCTTTTCGCGGGCGTGGAAGGGACGAAGGAGAATCTGCTGGCGGCGGCCGCCGGAGAGCACGAGGAGTGGACCGAGATGTACAAGCGCTTCGCCGAGGAGGCCGAGGCCGAAGGCTTCAAGGAAATCGCCTTCAAGTTCCGCAAGGTCGCCGAGGTCGAAGCGCACCACGAAGAGCGCTACCGCAAGCTCGCGGCCAACATCGAGTCCGGCGAAGTGTGGGTCAAGGTCGGCGTCAACAAGTGGCAGTGCCGCAACTGCGGCGCGATCGTCGAGTCTGCGTCCGCGCCCGAGAAATGCCCCGTGTGCGACCATCCCAAGGCGTACTTCCAGCTCGAGCAAAACAATTTCTGACAAGCGAAGATGAAACTCAATCTGGACTCGATCGCGTCGGACGCCGCCGGCTGGGCGAAGGCAGGCGTAAGGCTGCCCGGTTTCGACATAGCGGCCATGCGCGCGGCCACGGCCGCGGCGCCCGAGTGGGTGCACTTCGGCGCGGGCAACATATTCAGAGGCTTTATCGGCTCGATAAGCCAGCGCCTTCTCGACGCGGGGCTCTCCAAAACCGGCATAATAGCCTGCGAAACGTTCGACTGGGACGTCATAGACAGCATATACGCGCCGTTCGACAATCTCACGCTCAACGTGCAGCTGAACCCCGACGGCACGACGTCGCGCGAAGTCCTCGCCGGTGTCGCCGAAGGCGTCAAGGCCGATTTTTCGAATCCGGCGGCGGCGGAACGCCTCAAGGAGATCTTCCGCGCGCGCTCCCTCAAGATGGTGTCGTTCACGATAACCGAGAAGGGGTACCAGCTCAGGCGTCCGGACGGCACGCTGATGCCGGTCGTCGAGGCGGACATGAAGGAGGGGCCGCGTTCGGCGCGCCACGCGATGAGCATCGTCGCCGCGCTTCTGCTGGAGCGTTTCGAAGCGGGCAGGCTGCCGCTCGCGGTCGTGTCGATGGACAATTGCTCGCACAACGGCGAGAAGCTCAAGGCGGCCGTCGTCGAAATCGCCAGGGCGTGGGTCGAAGCAGGGTTCGCGCCGTCCGGCTGCCTCGACTACATCCTCGACGAAGCGACGGTGTCGTTCCCGTGGACGATGATCGACAAGATAACGCCGCGTCCTCATCCCGCGGTTCAGGAGTCTTTGGCGAAAGACGGTATTGAAGGCATGGAGAGCGTCGTCACGCCGAAGAAGACGTTCATAGCGCCTTTCGTCAACGCGGAAAAGCCGCAGTATCTCGTCGTCGAGGACCGCTTCCCGAACGGACGCCCCGCGCTCGAAAAGGCGGGAGTGTACATGACCGACCGCGCGACCGTCGACAAGACCGAGCGCATGAAAGTGACGACGTGCCTGAACCCGCTTCATACGGCGATGTCGATGTACGGGTGTCTGCTCGGCTACACGCTCATATGCGAAGAGATGAAAGACGAAGACATCGTAAGACTCGTCAAGCGTCTGGGCTACGTCGAAGGGCTGCCGGTCGTGACAGACCCGGGCATCCTCTCGCCAAAGGCTTTCATCGACGAGGTCGTGCAAGAGCGCCTGCCGAATCCTTTCATGCCGGACGATCCGCGCCGCATCGCGACGGACACTTCGCAGAAGGTCGGCATACGCTTCGGCGAGACGGTGAAAAGATACATTGAAGAGGGGCGCGACGTTTCTTCGCTCACGGCGATACCGCTCGCTATCGCGGGGTGGATGCGCTATCTGCTCGCGGTGGACGACGAGGGCCGTCCGATCGAGGTCAGCGCGGATCCTCTCAAGGACGAGCTCCAGTCGAAGCTCGCGGGAATAGTCTGGAACGACCCGTCGAGCTACAACGGGCAGCTTCGGCCGATACTCGCGAACGCGTCGATATTCGGGACGGATCTCGCCGCCACGGCGCTCGGCGCGAAGATCGAGGGCTATTTCGTGCGCCTCCTGGGCGGCCCCGGCTCGGCCAGGCGGCTCCTCGGCGAAGAGCTGGGTTGACGAACCGGATGAAACGGCTCGCCATACAGCTTCTTGCCGCATTGTGCGCGGCGCTGGCGTCCGCGGCGGACGTACCCGCCGCGGCGCAGGCCGAGAGGCTGGACGAGCTCGGCATGACGCCGAAAGAATGGAACGACTTCGGCGGCGATCGCAAGTACCGCAAGATCTCCGGCAGGGACCGGCCCGCCGAGAGGCCTGCGGACGGCGACGAATGGACGGTCGTCGCGATGGCGCGCGGCGGCCGCCCGAAGAAAGTGCCCAACTGGGACCGGCAGTTCCATCTCTACGCTCTTGTGAAGGATGCGGACGGACGCGAGCGGCTCTTCGTCGACGGCAAGATCTCCGCGGAACCCGCCAGGGGATTCGCCGTCTGGCGCGAGACCGGCGCGGAGCTCGCGGAATACCGCGTCTACGACACGCCTCTCAGCGAGCAGCAGATACTGCAAATCGCCAACGGCAACCGTCCGTGGCCGCATATCGCCTCTGAGGTGCGCGAATCGATAGGCTTCGTCGACACGAACGCGGTTCTGAGGCTCGGCTACGAGCTGCCGGACGATGTCGTCGTGGGCGAAGGCGGCGAGCGCAAGCTGTACGCGAAGGGGGTGCTCGCCCAGTGCGGCATAGGCGCCGCCAAGCGATTCGAGCTGAGGGACGGCGGCGCGCTCGCGATCGGCTCTGGCGGCTTCGTCTTCGACTCCAACTACGCGCACGGCCGGACCAACGAAGTGGTGTTTTCCGGCGGGGCTGTCGCGGCATATGAAGCGTCGTTCATGAAAAGCGCCGCGCCGGTGCGGCTCGAAGGGACCGTGCGCCTCGTCGCGAAGGACACCTTCGTCATGCGCACGTCGTTCGAAGGCGCCGGCACTCTCGTGAAAAGCGGCGAGGGCACCGTCGGGCTGCAGTATCCGTGCCCGGCGGCCGCGGGAAAGCTCGTCGTCGCCAAAGGCACGCTTGTCATAGGCCCCGCGGGCGGCTGGGGCGGAACGATAGAAGTCAAAAGCGGCGCGACATTGAAGTGCGCCTCGGCCTCGGTGGCGGGGCGGCTCGTCAAAGCACCCGGCGCGAGAGTCGTGGAGACTGGCGCGGGACGCCGCGGCGACCTGTCGGCGGACGCTTTCCCCCAGCCGGCGACGGCATACGACATGAAGCGCATGCAGCGCGAGCGGATGGGCCGCGGGGTCTACGCCTTCAGGTGCGGCGCGAACGAGGTCTGGATAGGCTGGCGCTACAAGTCGTCCGATCCGCCGGACGCCGCGTTCGACGTCTTCGCCAACGGCAGGAAGCTCAACACCTCGCCGATATCGGATGTCACATATTTCAAGACAGGCTGGACGGGCGCGAAGACTGTGTACTCCGTAAAGCCCGCCGGGCGCGCGAAGACTGTCGAAGCCTCCTCGTCGTGGACGCTCGCGGCCGACGCCCCGGTTGGATATTGCGACCTGCCGCTCTCGCCGCCCAAGCCGTCGAAGACGCCCGACGGCCGCGCGTATTCGTACTATCCGTGCGACTGTTCGATAGGAGACCTTGACGGAGACGGCGAGTATGAACTCGTCGTCATATGGTGGCCGACTCTCGCATACGACAATTCGCATGGCGGACAGTCCGGCGAGACATGGCTCGAAGGCGTCAAGCTCGACGGCACGGCCCGTTCGCTGTGGAAAATATGCCTCGGGCCTAACATAAGATCTGGCTCGCACTATGTCCCGGTAATGGTCGCGGACTTCGACGGCGACGGCTGCGCCGAAGTCGTGTGCCGCACGGCGGACGGCGCCGTGGACGGACGGGGCCGCGTGCAGAACGCCGGCGCGTGGGCGAAAGGCCAGGCTTTCAAAGACTGGCGCCCCGAGGACTATAACGTCGTCTTCGCGCCGAACTACGTGACGTGCTTCTCGGGGCGCACCGGCGAGGCGACGGATTCGATACCGTTCCGCCCCGCCGTCCTCGACGACCGGGACGCAATCGCGAGGAGGGATTTCAAGGCCGTCAACAGAGTATGGGGCTCGCGCAACCCGGGCAACCAGGCGTTCCGCTTCCTTTCGGCGGTGGCCTATCTTGACGGGGTCCATCCCTCGGTCGTGATGTGCCGCGGGTACTACTCGCGCACATGCCTCGCGGCGTACGACGTCGAGGGCGGCAGGCTGAAAGAGCGCTGGTTCTTCACGACGGACGACCAGCGCAACTGGGGATACAACGGACAGGGCTTCCACAACCTTCGCGTCGGCGACGTGGATTTCGACGGCAAGGACGAGATAATCTACGGCCACATGTGCGTCGACCACGACGGCTGCGGGCTGTGGACGACCGGCTACGGCCACGGCGACGCGATACAGCTGATACAGGCCAGTCCCGAGACGCGCGGGCTGCAGCTGTGGACGTGCCACGAGAACAGGCCCTTCGGCGTTTCGCTGATAGACGCGCAGTCGGGGCGCACGATCTTCCACACCCCGGGGCCGATAGACACCGGCAGCTGCAACGCGATGGATATCGACGCGGCGTTCCCTGGCGTGGAACTGTTCGGCGCGGCCCACTGCGGCGTGTACTCCGCGAAGACCCTGGAGCGCTACCCCGACCCGAAGCCCAAACCGCCGTCGAACTACTACAACACGCTGCGCTTCGGGATTTGGTGGAAGGGCGACATGACCCGCAGCGCCTATTCGGGCGGCGACGCGATAAACGACTACAGCGTCGCCGGGCGGGTCTCGGCGAATATATGGCACGGCGACGGACAGGCTGGCAGCAACCACGGGTCGAAGGGCTGTCCGTGCCTGATAGCGGACATATTCGGCGACTGGCGCGAGGAGCTGCTTCTCAGGCGAAACGACAACAAGGCCATTCGCATATACATGAGCGCCGAGCCGACGAAGTGGCGCTTCCACACGTTTCTCGAAGACCCGGCGTACAGAATCTCGGTGCTTACCCAGAACAACGGCTACAACATGCCCACCGGGCCGGGATTCTATTTCGGGCCGGATCTCAAGGGCCGGGGCGTGACGTTTCGCGGGACGAAGCTGGATTAGCGCGCTTTCGCCCCGCCGGACTCCCCGGCGGCGATCACCGCGAGTTCGCGTATCTTCGCGTCTGGCGTCCTGCCTTTGAGGTCGCGCACGAAAGCGATCTCGCGCGAGCCCGCCCTGTAGAATACGGCGCGAGCGCCTTTCACGTCCACATTGCCGATCCTCGCGTCCGCGCAGGCGACGCGAAGGCGCGCGACGGCGGCGAGGCGTTTCGCGGCGGGCGGCAGGGGCCCGAAGCGGTCGGCGAGCTCGGCGGCGATCGCCTTGACGCTTTTCGCGTCGGGGGCTTCGGCGAAGCGTTTCATGAAACCCATGCGCTGGGCGTCTTCTTCGACGTACGAGTATGGCAGCGCGGCGGCGGAATCGCGGTCGCAGGACGCCGGCGAACCGTCGATGAAGTCCAGGTTCAGCCGCACGTCGACGATGTCGCGGACCTTTTCGCCGCGCAGCATCGCGATCGAGCGCTGCAGCAGCCTGCAGTACAGCGAGAAGCCCACCGCGGCGATATGGCCGGACTGCTGGGAGCCGAGAAGATTGCCGGCGCCGCGCAGCTCCAGGTCGCGCACTGCGAGGCCGAAACCGGAGCCAAGCCCGCCGTGGCGCATCAGCGCGTCGAGGCGTTCGCGCGCGTCCGAGTCCACGATCCCGCCCGGCGGCAGCAGAAACAGCGCCCGGCCCTGTTTCGCGGCGCGGCCGACGCGGCCTCTGAGCTGGTAGAGGTCGGCGAGGCCGAACATGTGCGCGTCGGCGACTATTATCGTGTTCGCGCGGGGGATGTCGATGCCGGACTCCACAATGGTGGTCGACAGGAGTATGTCGTATTTGCCGCGTTCGAAATCGCGCATCTTGCGGGCGAGCGTCTGCGAGTCCATCTGCCCGTGGGCGACGACGGTTTTCGCGTCGGGGCAGATCGCCTTGAGGCGCTTCTCGGCGCGGCCCATCGTGGCGACGCGGTTGTAAAGGTAGAAGACCTGGCCGCCG
>CAMOXA010000044.1 GCA_946628745.1 uncultured Verrucomicrobiota bacterium
CGCTTCCTTGACATGGAAGAGGTCAGTGGTTCGAATCCACTATAGCCCACCATCCCCCGATGATGCAGAAGCAGTACAAATATTCCGATTTAAGACCGTTGAGCGCATGGGCGGCGACGACTCTTGCGCTCGCGGGCGTCGCCAAACTCTTTGCCGCCGCCGAGGGGTTGATGCGCTTTCGCGCGCTTGCAGGCGTCGAAGCAGAGTCCGCGAATTCGAACGAGCTCGTCGAAAACGGTCTCGTCACGCTGGCCGCGGGCGGCTCGGGTTTTGTATGGATGGCCGCCTGGCTCGCCTTCTTCGTCTGGGCGTACCGCGCCTCGGCGAACGTCCGCGCCCTGGGCGTAGAGTCCATGCCGCAGTCCCCTTGCTGGAGCTGGCTCAATTTCATGATACCGGTATGGAGGCTTTTCATGCCGCTTGTCTTCTTTCGCAACCTGCTGCGAGTCTCCCTCGCGGGCGCCGCGGGGCTGGCGGACAGGTGGGCGGGCGCGCCGGAAATCAAGCGCTGCAAGATCGCCATTGTCGCGGTGTTCGTCTGTTTCGCGGCTTCTGCGCTCGTCGTGGACGCAATAGCCTGGATAGGCTTTCAGAATGTCGTGGCGCCCGCCTTGAACAGCGGTTCCGCCGAGGCCCTCCAGGCGCTCGCCGAAGGCGTGATGCCGACGTGGTTTCTCAAGGCGCAAAGCGCCGGCCTCGCGGCCGCGTCCGTCATGCAGGCCGTTTTCGCTTTCGCGCTGCGGTATTTTCTGATTGTGATCACTGCGGCCCAGACGATGTGGCGCGATGGCGCCGGGCGGCGCCGGGATGACGACGCTGCGGCAAAGACCGGGTTCGGCTGGCCGGGAATGAGGACATGAAGAAGTTCAAAGAAGACGACGGGCGGGTGAAGTTCCCGCCGCCAGGCAGGACGCCGCGCGAAGACACCGCGGCTGTGATGAAGTTCTACGGTCTCGAAGGGGAGTTCCCGCCGGACGTGCTCGCCGAAGCGAAGCTCGCCGGCGAGCGGGCGAACAGCCCCGGCAAGCGCCTGGACCTGAGAAAGATGTTCATCTTCACCTGCGATCCAGTCACCGCGCGCGACTATGACGACGCGCTGTCGCTCGAGCACCGCCGCGGCGGAGCCGTCGTCCTTGGCGTGCATATCGCCGACGTATCCCATTTCGTGACGCCCGGCGGCGCAATCGACCGCGAGGCCTTCAGGCGCTCGACGAGCGTCTACTTCGCCGACAGGGTCCTGCCGATGCTGCCCGAAGAACTCTCGAACGGCGTCTGCTCGCTCGTGCCCGGCGAGGACAGGCTCGCGTTCTCGGTGTTCCTGACCTTTGACGGCGAAGGCCGCATGACCGGCCGCTCGTTCGCCAAGTCGGTGATCAGATCGAAGGCGCGCTTCACTTACGAGCAGGTCATGCGCGTCATATCGGGCGGCAGAAAGGCGAAGAGCGGACCCCTCGGCCGCAAAGAGCGCGAGACCGTGCTCGCCATCCACGAGCTCGCGCAAAAGTTGAGGGCGCGGCGCTTCGCCGCCGGCGCGCTCGATATCGAAACGCCCGAGGCCGAGGTCGAGCTTGACGCGGAAGGCGAACTCGCCGGCATCGTCACCCGCCCCTACGACGAATCGCACCAGATGGTCGAAGAGTGCATGGTCGCGGCGAACGAGGCCGTGGCGACCGAGCTTTGGACGAACGGCGTCAAGACTCTCTCAAGACTCCACGAGCCGCCCGAAGAAGAAAAGCTTCTCATGCTGCGCGCCGACATGCGCGGACTCGGCGTCAAGATGGGCAACATCGCCAACCAAAAGGCGTTCGCCCGCTTTCTCCAGACGATAAAACGCCATCCGCTCTATCCGACATTGGCCGTCATGGTGCTGAGGTCCATGAAACGGGCCGTCTACGATTCGACGAAAATGGGCCACTTTGGTCTCGCGAAGCGCTTCTACGCCCACTTTACCTCGCCCATACGCCGCTATCCCGACTTGACGCTGCACCGCCAGCTCACGGCCTATCTCGCCGGGACCGACAGCCGCGTGCCGCCGAGGAAGCTGGCCAAATGGGCCGAGCATGCCAGTCAGGCGGAAGAAACCGCGGCGGAGGCGGAGCGCGCCCTCCTTGAAATCAAGAAGTTCCGCTTGATGGAAGACCAGCTTAAAACGCGCCAGACAATCGACTATGACGCGATCGTGGTCAAGTGCGCGCCTTTCGGCTGTTTCGTCGAGATACCCGAACTCGCCGTCTCGGGACTTGTCCACATCTCGCTCCTGTCGCGACGGTATGTCGCCTACAACGAGAGCGACCACACCCTCTCGGCGCCAGGCGGCGGCAGCTGGCGCATCGGCGACAGAATCAGAGTGCACGTCGCGAGGGTGGACTTCGCCCTGCGGCGCATCGATTTCACGCCCGTCCGCCGCTGAAGGGGCGCCGGGCAAGTTGCGCGGGACGGCTATTTTTGGTAGAATATCAACAAACCACAAAAAGGAGACAGGATGGGAATTTTCAAGGCTTACGATATTCGCGGCGTCTACGGCAAGGAGCTCGCAGAGGCCGACTTCTACAAGATCGCCCGCGCCTACGCGCGGTTCGCCGGCGTCAAGGGGGGCAAAGTGGTCGTCGCCCGCGACTGCCGCAAGTCGTCCGACTCGCTTTTCAAAGCCTTCGCGAAGGGCCTTGTCGACGAGGGCGTCAATGTGCTGGACGTGGGACTGGCGTCCACGCCGATGAGCTATTTCGCCAACGGTTCGCTAAAGGCCGACGGCTCCGTGATGATAACCGCCTCGCACAACACGAAGGAGTGGAACGGCTGCAAGCTGTGCAAGGCGAATGCGGTGCCGATATCCGGCGCGACGGGCATCAAGGATATCGAAAAGATCGTCGCGGGCATGACGGGCGACGAGCCGCCGGCCGGCGCCGGCACCGTGACGCGCGTGGACGTCTCGAAGGAGTACGGCGAACACGTCAGGGCCTTCGCCCATCTCGCCAGACCCGTCCATGTCGCGATGGATTTCGGCAACGGAATGGGAATCGCCGAGTCCGTCGCTTTCGAGGGCCAGGACATGCTCACGCATGACGACCTCTTCGGCACGTACGACGGCGACTTCCCGAACCACGAGGCGAACCCGCTGGAGCGCGAGACGCTCGCCGATTTGCAGAAGCTCATCAAGGACAACCCCGGCAAGTACGCCTTCGGCGTCGCGTACGACGGCGACGCCGACCGCGCCGGCTTCGTGGACGAGAAGGGCGAGATAATACCGATGGATTTCATAACGGCGCTTGTCTCGCAGGATCTTCTCAAGTCCAACCCCGGCGCCGCGTGCTTCTACGACCTGAGGTCCACGAAGATGGCCGAAGAGACGATTCGCGCCGCCGGCGGCAGGCCCATGATGTCGCGCGTCGGCCACTCGTTCATCAAGGAGCAGATGCGCCAGAACGACGCGATCTTCGCCGGCGAACTGTCGGGCCACTACTACTTCAAGGCGAATTACACGGCGGAGTCGTCGTCCATGGCGACATATGCGCTCGCGAACATAGTCTCGGCTTCGGCGAAGCCGCTTTCGGAACTCATCGCCCCGCTAAGGAAGTATTCGCAGTCGGGCGAGATCAACACCCGCACGACGACCCCGCCCGCGGAGATTCTCGCGAAGATCAAGGCCGACTGGACCGGCAAGGCGAAGGTCTTCGAACTGGACGGCGTGAGTGTCGACGCCTGGGAGACGGAAGGCTGGTGGGCGAACGTGAGAATGTCCAACACCGAGCCTCTCGTAAGACTCAACCTCGAAGGGCGCACAAAGGCGATTATGGAGGCGAAGCGCGATGAATTCCTCGCTGAGATACGCGCTTGACGCCGCGCTCGCCGCCGCGCTCTGCTGCCTCGCGGCAGGGTGCGGATGCGGCAAGAGCCCGGAAAAGCTTGGCGAAGACGGCCGTGCCGCGTTCGAAGCCAGGGATTTCAAAAAGGCCGCGGAACTCTTCGAGCGCGCGGCCCGGGAGACTCCTGACGACATAGACACCCTCGTTCTCCTGGCGCGCGCGCATTTCGCCTCGGGCGAGCTCGCCGCCGCGCGCGAGGCCCTGGGCCGCGCCGCCGCCGCCGGCGGCGCCGCAGACGCCGACGTCCTGCTGCTCGGCGGACAGATCGCGTTCTATATGAAGGATTACGCTTCGGCCGCCAAATCGTTCAAGACTGTCGCCGAGAATGAATCGCTGCCGAACGAGACGCGCTCGGCCGCATGGTCGGACCTCGGGGTCATGGATATGCGCCGCATTGACGATTGGCCGGCCGATTCGACCGGGCGCGATGTGCAGTGCGCCCTTGCGCGCACGGAACTCCTGCGCGCGCTCAGGCTCGATTCGCGCAATGCTTCGGCGACATACCACCTCGGCAGGCTCTATCGCGACACGTACCACTATCCCGAACTCGCAGTGCAGCAGTTCGAGAAATTCATCCATCCGATGATGCAGCGCCAGGACGACGAGAGAGTCGAGAAGGTCAAGCGCGAATATCTGCCCGCTCTCAAGAGCGAGATAGCCGAGAAGACCGCCAAGGACCGCGAGCGCCGCGACCGCTCCGCGGCCGCCCGCGAACTCAAACGGGCCGACGCGCTCGCCGCCAAAAGGAGCTGGAAGGACGCCTGCGCGGCGTATCGCGAGGCCCTCCGGCACGACCCTCTCGGCGCCGAAGCCGCGAAAAAGCTGGCGCGAACCATGGCGCGGTCCGCCGCGACGCCCGACGACCGCAAGAGGGCCTACGACGCGTACATCGCCGCGTGCCGCCTGTCGCCGACGGATATTGGCGTATTGATGGAGTCCGCCGAATACGCGATGAAACAGCGCGCGTACGAAGTCGCCGCGAAGCTGTTCTCGCAGGCCATGGCGGCGACGAGTCCGAACACGCGCGATTTCACGGCTGTCGACAGGCTCATAAACGCGTTGACGAACGCCGGGCGCGGCAAGGTCGCCGCAGTCTACCAGATGTACCGCAGTTCGGTCTCGAAGAAGTGAGGTCCGTCTAGATGCAGTTCCTGCCCGCAGACTACGCAATTGGCGGCGTCGCCGTCGTTTTCGCCGGGCTGGGACTCTTTCGCGGCTTTTCGGGGACGCTCGCGTTTTTCGTGGCGGCCGGGTGCGCGGCGGCGGCCGGAGTCTTTTTCAGGCCCTTCGCCGTGCAGATGTTCGGCGCGGAGTGGTCTCGCGTGCTCGTCAACATCGCGGTGTCGGTGCTCGTTTTCGGCCTGGTCAGAATCGTCGTCAAAAAAACGGTCAACGGACTTCTGGCGCAGCCCACCGATTCCATCGCCGGCGTGGCGGCAGGGCTCGTCCTGTGGGCGGCTCTCGTTTATGCGGCGACATTCGCGCCTTGGATGATCGAGCGCTCGGTCGTGGTGCGGGAGGTAGCCGCCCATGTCAGGTGAGGAGCTTCTCGCCGAGGCGCGAAAATTCGAAAAGAATCTTTTGAACTTTTTCTGGCGCCAGGGCGTTTCATATTCTGAAGGCGAGGACATGGTGCAGGAGACGTACCTCAGGCTGTGGAAGTACCGCGGCGAATACGGACCCGGCGCGAAGCTCTCGACATTCCTGTTCATACTGGCGCGGCAGGTGCGCATAAGCGCGCTGCGAAGCCAGACGCGCAGGGAGGAGCGCGAGAAGCGCTGGGGCCGCGAACAGCCCCAGACGCAGCCCGCGGGCGCGGCGTGCGCCCGCGACGACGTGCGCTGGGCGCTCTCGCGGCTCTCGGCGCCTCTCAGGGACGTCGTGGAGCTTGGAGTCTTCCAGGATCTGCCGTACGCCGAGGTCGCCGCGATACTCGGCATACCGGTCGGCACCGTCAAGTCGCGCATGTCCAACGCCCTGAAAAAACTGAAAGAGGTGTTTGATGAACGCAGATCTGGCCAAAACGATTGAAGAACTCGGGCCCTCGTACGGGGCGCTCGTCGGCGAACTTCGCGCCATGCCCGAGGTGGACCCCTCGGGTACGCGCCGGTTCGTCGCGCCCGACTCCCGGCGGCTGTGGACGCGTCTGCCGCGTCTGGCGGCGGCGTCGCTCGCCCTCGCCATGGCCCTCGCGGCGCTTTTGCGCTGGACGGGCGGCGCGCCCGAAGGCGCCGCGCCGGCGCCGTCCAGCACGCCGTACACGCTCGCTTTCTCGCTCCCGAGCGGCGGCGCTCTCGACGAAATGGTCCGCACCCAGAATGCCGACGGCAGCTGGGCGAACGATTTTCTCACGCGCCAGAACGCGGCCGCGCTGCGCGGAATCGGCGGGGCGCGCCTCGCCTACCGCCGCGCGGTCAGGTACTTGCGCATGAAGGGCCTCTCGCCGATGTCCGACGCAGAGTTCGTCGCCATGCGCGAGCGCCTGCGCAGCTGACTAACGCCTAAGGCTGTTGCGCGGACGGACGAAATAGTGTAAAATACCAGACTATGAACCGTGTAGCGTATATATTGCCGGCGGCGGCATTGGCCTCAGGCTGTCTAAGCCCCGCGCCCAAGGCGCCAGAAAACTGGACGATCGGTCCGATAGACGGGGGCGTCCTTCGCGCGGACGCACCCAAATGGCAGGACGGCGTCAGGCTCTCGCGGTTGGAGGTGAGAGCGCCGTACGACGCGCAGCGCCTGGCGGTGCTTCGGCCCGACGGGTCCGTCGCGATGGACCCTGCCAACGCTTTCGCCGCGTCGCCTTCGGCGCTTCTGAGAGGCGCCGCGTTCGACGTCCTCGCGGCAAGCGGCCTCGCGACCCCGTCCGTAGAGCCGGGTTCGGCGGCATCCGCGAGGCGTTCGCTCGAAGTCACCGTGACGAGACTGGCGCTCGACTGCCGCGACGCCGGCTCGCGCAAGGCGCTGGTGGAACTCGCCGCGACACTGCTCGACGGACGCAAGATCGAAGGAACGGCCAGGGCGTCGTTCGCCGAGGACGCCGCCGAGGGCAACTACACAACCGCGTTTTCCGTCGCGTTCGCCCGCGCGATGGCTGATGCTCTAAAGCGGCTCTGAGAGGAATGGGACTCGTTTACAGCACCGGCAGACGCGCGGCCTCGTTCGCCGCGTCGTTCCGCGACACGTGCGCGTTCCTGGGCGAGGCGTTTGGCGCCATGGCGGGAGTCGCGCCAAGACCGCGGAGTTTCCGCTTTCGGGATTTCGCGCTCGCGTTCCAGCGCGCGGCCTATGAAGGGCTCGCGATAACAAGCGGCATCGGGCTATTGCTCGGGATCATCCTCGCGTTCGAATCGGCCGCCGCGCTCAGGACTTTCGGCGCCGAGGTGTATGTGTCGGATCTGCTGACAATCAGTCTCTTCAGAGAGCTCGGTCCTCTCGTGACGGCCATAGTGCTCGCCGGACGCTCGGGCAGTGCGTTCGCGGCGGAAATCGGGGTCATGAAGGTCGACGAAGAGCTGGACGCACTCACGACGATGGGGCTGCCGCCGGTGAGGTTTCTCGTGCCTCCGCGCGTTTTCGCGGCGGTGCTGGCGATGCCCATTCTGACGGTTTGCGCCGAGCTCGCCGGTCTCGCGGGCGGGGCGGGGGTGCTGCAGATAATGGGCGTGCCGGTGCCGGTCTTCTGGGCTCACGTGAAGGGCACGTCCGATCTGTTCATGGTCGGCTTCGGGCTTTTCAAGTCGTGCATTTTCGGCTTCCTGGTCGGGATGATCGGGTGCGGAGCGGGGCTAAGCACAAAACAGGCGGCGGATGGCGTGGGCGTCGCGGCGACATCGGCCGTGGTTGCCGGCATTGTCGCCATCGCGGTCGCGGACGGCCTGCTCGCGGTCGTCTGCCATGTCTGGGGCGTGTAGACGGAGGTATCGCGGCTATGGGCGACTACATCGTGGAACTTGAAAACGTCGACGCGGGATATCCGGGCGCGACAATTTTAAGGGACGTCAGCTTCTCGGTCTCGCGCGGGGAGGTGTTCGCGCTTCTCGGCGGCTCCGGCTGCGGCAAGTCCACGATCATGAAGCACATGATAGGGCTCAATCCCGTCCTCGCCGGCACGCTGCGCGTGGCAGGACTGGAATGGGGACCCCGCACGCGCGCGGAGCTTTGCCGCAAGATTGGCGTCATGTACCAGTCAGGGGCGCTCTTCGGCGCAATGACATGCCTCGAAAACGTGATGCTGCCGCTCGAAGAGTTCACTTCGCTGAAAGCCGCCGCGAGACGTGAAAAGGCCATGGCGCTTCTCGCCGACGTAGAGCTCGCCGACGCCGCGGACAAGATGCCGCAGGAGATATCCGGCGGAATGAAAAAGCGCGTCGCCATAGCGAGGGCGATGGCGCTCGAACCCGAAGTCGTCTTTCTGGACGAGCCGAGCGCGGGGCTCGACCCGATAACAAGTTCGGCACTGGACGATCTCATTTTGAAGCTCAGACGCGAAAGACGCACTACATTCGTCGTGGTCACGCACGAACTCGCCAGCATTTTCAAGATAGCGGACCGGTGCGCGATGTTCGACAAGGCGCGCGGCGGCATGATAGCCCTCGGCGCGCCGGCGGAGCTTCGGGACCGTTCGCCGGACGCGTTCGTAAGAAGGTTTTTCAACAGAGGAGGTTCAAATGGCAAGTGACAGCCGGGCAAGCTACGCCAAAACGGGTTTCGCCGTCATCGCAGGTTTTGCAATCGTCTTCGCCACGCTCGTGTATTTCGGCGGATGCGGCGGCAGGGGCGGGGAGTTCCTCGCCGAAACATGGTACGACTCGTCCGTGTCGGGACTGAGCGTGGGCAGCGAAGTGAATCTGCGCGGGGTCAAGGTCGGCGCGGTAAAGTCCATATCATTCATAGGCGTGGACTATCCCGACGCGGCGGAAGGGGACCGGCGCAAGGTGAGAATCGTCATGGCATTCAACGGCAAAATGGCCCGTTCGCAGGGCGACATGACCCCCGAGGAGACGACGAGCTATTTTGTCAGGCGCGGCATGCGCGCGACGGTCGCGCCAAACGGCATCACGGGGCTGTCGAAGGTCGAACTGAATTTCCCGGCGATTCCGCCGCCGGCGGAAAAAACTTCGTGGGTCAGCGAATATCCGCAGATTCCGCCGACGCCGTCGATGCTCGAAAGTTTCGCCGACTCGGCAACTAAAATCCTGAACCACCTCAACGAAATAGACTTCGCGGCAGTGTGCAGCAATCTCACGTCCGCCGTGGATTCGTCCGCGTGCATACTCAAAGAGATCCGCACGCTGGTCGAGGCGGAGCGTCCGGCGGTGGACGCCGCGATCTCCAATCTCGAGGCGGCGAGCCTCGATCTCAAAGAATTCGCCGGCAAGATACTGGACGAACCCTCTTTGCTTTTGAGATCGCGTGAAGAGGCGCCGCTCCCGGAGACGGCGCGGTAGCCCGGGCGCGGGAAAAAACACCATTCCTTTCTCCGCCGCGATATGGTAAAATACAAACATTGCAACCTGACAAGGAGACACTATATGGATATCGGAAGCCTGCATGTGAAAGTCACAGCCGCCGCGTTCGCGGCAGCAACCGCGTTTTTGGAATGTTCTGCCGCGCCCGGCGGAGCGAAGGAGCCGTGGCGCGACCCGACAGTCAACTCCATAAACAGGCTCGGTGCGCGCGCGATCATGGTGCCGTGCGAGAGCAGCGAGACCGCCATCGCCATCGCCAAGGGCGAGAAGCCGCGCACGGCTTCGAAATGGCTGGAGTCGCTGAACGGAATCTGGGATTTCAAGTGGAAGCACACCATCGACGCGCCCGCATGGGAGAAGTCCGCCAAGATCTCCGTCCCCGGCTGCTGGCAGCTGCAGGGCGACTACGACCCGGCGCTCTACACGAATGTCATCTACCCCATACTCGGTTTCGAGACGGGCGACCCGATGACCGAGCCGCCGGGCTGGTTCACGAGCCACTACTACCGCAACCCGGTCGGGCTGTACTCGCGCAAGTTCTCCATCCCGCGCGACTGGAAGGGGCGCAGAACGACAATCCATTTCGGCGGAGTCTCGTCGGCGATGTATGTGCGGTTGAACGGCAAGGATGTCGGCTACTCCGAGGACAGCCGCCTGCCGGCGGAATTCGACCTCACGCCATATCTCAGAGACGGCGACAACCTGCTGGAGGTCGAGGTTCTCAAGCACTGCGACGGCAGCTTTCTCGAAGACCAGGACTTCTGGCGCCTTTCGGGCATATTCCGCGACGTCTGGCTAGTCGCCGAGTCCGAGAAGGCGCCGTTCGACGCGATCGTCGATGCGCGGCTTTCCGACGACTTCAAGTCCGGCACGCTCGTCGTGCGC
>CAMOXA010000045.1 GCA_946628745.1 uncultured Verrucomicrobiota bacterium
TCGTCATCTGGCGCGTGCCGCGCGGCGAGTCGATCGTCTCGCCGCCGTCGCACTGTCCGAAATGCGGTGCGCCGATACGGTGGTGGCAGAACATCCCGATTGTCAGCTGGCTGGCGCTCGGCGGCCGGTGCGCAAGCTGCCGCGAGCCGATTTCGCCGCGGTACATGGTCGTGGAGGCGCTGGGCGGGGTGCTGTTCCTTTGCGCATTCTGGCGGCTGGGCGCGATGATGCGGCCGTACGACGTTCTTTCGCCGTGGCTTTGGGCGGAGCTGGCGGTCTGGTGGGTCTGGATATCGCTGATGATCGCGGGTTCGTTCATAGACTTCGACCACAAACTCCTGCCGGACTTTGTCACGATAGGAGGCATGGCGCTCGGGTTTCTCTACGCGGCGCTGGAGCTCGCGCGATTCGTCGCGACAACCCGCCTGGCCTCGCCGGACTGGTGGGACTATGGTTGCGGCTTCATCATGTCGGCCGCGGGGATGGCGCTTGGCTTCGGGCTTTTGTGGCTCGTAAGGCATTTCGGCTCGAAGGCGTTCGGACGCGAGGCGATGGGAGAAGGGGACGTGTATCTGATGGGCGCGGTCGGCGCGATGTTCGGACCGTTCGCCGTCCTCTTGACGCTCGTGCTTTCATCCGTCTTCGGATCCATCGTCGGCATCGCCATGCTGCTTTGGAAAAAGGCGCGCCTCGGCGGATTCGCCGAAATACCCTACGGCCCGTACATATGTCTCGGGTGTCTGGCGTGGATGTTCCGCGGTCCGGAGATCGTCAAGTGGTATCTAAGCATTTCAGGACACAACAATTGAACAAACACACAGGAGGGAAACATCGATGCATACAGTACTAAACCATCCGCTAGTAAGCCATCGCGTCACTCTGATGAGGGACCACGAAACACCACCGAAGCTGTTCCGCGAGCTCGTCAACGAGATAACGACGTTTCTCGCATACGAAGCGCTCCGAGACATACGCACGCGCCAGGTCGACGTTGTGACGCCGGTCGCGAAGACGAAGGGCGAGCGCGTCGACGAGCCTCGCATAATTCTGGTGCCGATTCTCCGCGCGGGGATGGGCATGCTCGACGCGATGCTGGATGTTCTGCCGTACGCGAAGGTCGGCGTTCTCGGCATGCAGCGCAACGAAGAGACTGCGGAACCAGTCCCCTACTACGCGAAGGTCCCGCCGGCGAAGAACGGCGAGGAGCTGGCGCTCGTGATCGACCCGATGCTGGCGACGGGCGGCAGCGCGTGCGACGCGGTCGCCCAGCTGAAGAAGCTCGGCTACAAGCGGATAAAGTTTCTCAATCTCATCAGCGCGCCGGAGGGTATCGCCAAGTTCGAGAAAGATCATCCGGACGTGCCGGTCTTCACGGCCGCTAAAGACGAGCGTCTCAACTCCCATTTCTACATAGTGCCCGGTCTCGGCGACGCGGGCGACAGAATATTCGGCACTCTTTAACCGCAACATCAGCAAAGGACTGTACGCGATGGACACCAACAACATAGACAACAAGGCCGTGCTGGAGGCGATCCGCCGACTTGAGGCCGGCATTCTCGAGGACGGCAGGGTCGACAAGGCCGAAACCGAGATACTCCTCGATTTCGCGAAACCGCTCGCGGCGGCAAACCCTGACATGGCAGATTTCGTCCGGGCGCTCGAAGACGTGCGGGCGGACGGGGTCATAACAGCCGACGAATCGATGCGCATCGCGGCGCATCTCAAGTGGCTGGCCCGCGAGACGGCGCCTACGAAGCCGGACACCGGCTTTCTGGGCAGGCTCTTCAAACTCAACACCAACCGCACGACAGTCAAGACCGAGATTGTCGCGGGGCTTACGACGTTCATGACGATGGCGTACATTCTGGCCGTCAATCCGAACATGCTTTCCGCAGCGGGGATTCCGCGCGGCGGCGTGTTCATGGCGACGGCGGTGGCGGCTGTCGTCGGCACGATGCTGATGGCGTTCATGTCGAACTACCCGTTTGTCCTCGCGCCAGGCATGGGGCTGAACGCGTTTCTGGCATACACCGTTGTGTTGACCATGGGGTACAGCTGGCAGTTCGCGCTGCTCGCGGTGTTCGTCGAGGGGCTTGTCTTTCTGGCGCTGTCGCTGACGCCGGTCAGGGAAGGCATATTCAATTCGATACCGCTGACATTGAAGAGGGCCGTCGCGGCCGGCATAGGACTGTTCATATGCTTTATCGCGCTGCAGACGTCGAAAATAGTGGTGGACAATCCGGCGACGCTCGTCTCGCTCGTCAAGTTCAATCAGGTGGACATCCACACCCAGGGCATAACAGCCATTCTCGCTCTTGCCGGCACGGTGCTTACCGGCTTCATGCTCGTAAAGCGGTGGAAGGGGGCGATACTGTTCGGAATTCTCGCGACGTGGGTCGCGGGCATGATTGCGGAAGCGACCGGGCTTTTCACGCCCAATCCGGCGGCCGGGTATTTCTCGACATATCCGAGCTTCTCCATGGGCGACATCTCCAAAACGATTGACGAGTTCGCTTCGACGGTCGGCGCCGTGTTTTCGTCTGCATCGTGGACGCACACGGTAGACGGGAACGTTGTCGGCTCCGGCTGGAGTCTCGCCAAGTCCGTCGATTTCTTCGTGGTGATGTTCGCGTTTTTCTTCGTCGATCTTTTCGACACGTTGGGCACGCTTATCGGCGTTTCGATGAAAGGCGGCTTTCTCGACAAGGAAGGCAAGCTGCCGCGCATTTCCGGCGCTCTTTGCGCCGACGCGATAGCGACCTCTGTCGGTGCGGTATTGGGCACGTCTACGACTACGACATTCGTCGAGTCGGCGTCCGGCGTCGTGGCCGGCGGCAAGACTGGTCTTACCGCGCTCACGTCGGCGGCTCTTTTCGCGCTCGCGATCCTGTTCGCGCCGATATTCCTCGCGATACCTGGCTTCGCCACGGCTCCCGCGCTCATAATCGTAGGCTATATGATGATATCTTCCTGCGCCGATATCGAATGGCGCGACGCCGGGGAGGCGGTGCCTGCGTTTCTCACTATTGTCGCGATGCCGTTCACCTACTCGATATCCGAAGGCATCATGTTCGGCATCATATCGTACACGGCGATAAATGCAATCGCCGGCAAGTTCAAACGCATCCACTGGATCATGTACGTGCTGACGGCTCTGTTCGTCGCAAAGTACGTAATGATGTGAGTCGAACAGGAGTCTCGCGATGGCCAAGCGCATAATAGTGACAGGTTCCGACAGGGGAATCGGGCGGGCGATCGTTCTGGACCTTGCGCGCGCCGGCTACGACCCGGTCGTGCATTGCGTGCGCGATCGCGCCGCCGCCGATGCGCTCGCGGCGGAACTGAAGGCGCTTGGCCTTTCGGGGGACGTCCTTCAGTTCGATGTCGCCGACCGCGAGGCCGCCCGCGTCTCGCTGGAAGGCTGGCTCGCCGCGAACGGTGCGCCGTACGGCATCGTGCTGAACGCGGGCATCGCAATCGACAGCACTTTCCCGGCCATGGACGGCGACGTGTGGGATCGCGTCCTCGGCGTCGACCTCGACTCGTTCTACAATGTCCTAAAGCCGCTCGTCCTGCCGATGGTCCTGGCGCATGTGCGTGGGCGCATTGTCGTCATTACATCGCTTTCAGGCGTCTGCGGCAACCGCGGCCAGACGAACTACGCCGCCGCGAAAGCCGGGCTTGCCGGTGCGGCGAAATCGCTCGCTGTCGAGCTGGCGCAGCGCGGCATAACCGTCAATTGCGTCGCGCCGGGGATCATAGAGACGGACATGACGAAAGATTCCGCCACCGAAGAAGCGCTCAAAGCCATACCGATGCGGCGTTTCGGCCGGCCGGAGGAGGTCGCCGCGGCGGTAAGGTTTCTCGTTTCCGAAGAAGCGTCCTATGTCACCAGGCAGATATTGCAGGTCGACGGCGGCATGGCGCAACCGTGAACAACAAAGGAGGTTTGCAATGAAACTTAAAATCAACAAGGATTTTCTCAAACGTCATCTCTTTGCGCTGGCGGTGTTTGCTGTGCTTGGATGCTGGTTCGGCTACGACGCGTTCGTGAGGTATCCGTCCACGCCGGCCCGCGCGCTGTACGCTTCGATCGAGAAGCAGGATCCGCCAGAGACGATGACAGAGGCGCAGCTCGAATCGTTCAAGGCCCAGAAAGCGTCCACGCAACGCATTCTCGCCATTCTGACGCTTGGCGCGGCCGCGGCGGTAGGGCTGCATCTGCTGGCGGTCGCGGGCTTCAAGTTCTCGTTCGACGACGACGGATTCGTTCTCTCCGGACGGCGTTTCAAGTGGTCCGATATCGGCAAGACCGACGAATCTAAATGGGAGTCGAAACGCATACTCGTCATTTCCGGGGCGGGGTGGAGCGCGAAGCTCGATGCTTGGCACCACGAGGGGGTGAAAGAGTTTCGCGAGACCATGAAAGGCAAGGTGCTGTGAACATGAAGTCCGCCATAGCATTCGTCGCAGCATCCGTCGCGCTCGCCGCCGCAGCCGCACTGGCGGCCGACGAACAGCCCGCCGCTGAAAAACCGGCCGAAAAGCCGGTCGATTTCGCCGTTGTCGCCAGCAACGCCTGGCTCAAGTGCACGACCGGCAAACCGGCCGTCGACTACGCCGCGGAAGAGGACATGAAATTCACTTTCTCGTTTCTCGGCGTCACGAACGACATCCCCAAAGGCAAGTATTTGTGGCGATGGACCCGTCGCGCGGAAGGAGCGGATGAGACAACGGGAACGCATCCGCTCGAAAAGAAGCCCTTTGAATACACTACAAAGCTCGAATCGCCCGGCTTCGTACGCGTCGACGTGCAGATTGTCACGGCGGACGGCAAGCCGTTCGAGAAGGTCTCGGGCAAGACAAAGAGCCCGCTCTTTCTGCGTTGCGGCGCCGGTGCCGGCATTGAAGCACTGGAGCCGCCGGCCGTGCCGAAGGATTACGCCAGACAGTTGAAAGAACTGAAAAAGCAGCTGACGAAAGTTTCCCCGACGCAGTACAAGAAAATTGCGCGCGAAGACGCCACTCCCGCCGGGGTGAAGGCATACAAAATATATTCCGTCACAGTGCCAGCGCTGCCCGACAATCCCGTGTCCGGATATCTGACGATCCCTGAAGGAGCGGTTTCGGACGGGATGAAATATCCGTGCCGTCTTGAGATGGCCGCGTGCGCCGCGGGAGCGAAGCAGGCCCTGCCGGACGCCCGCAACGTGCCGACGGACGAAATAGTCTTTGTCATGGCGTACGATCCCGGCAAGCCCGATGCGCGCGACGAGGCTTTCATGACATCTCTGTATCTGCGCGTCGTCCGCTCGCTGCAGTTCCTGAAATCGCTGCCGGAATGGAACGGGATCACTCTTTCGGCACGCGGCTGGGGAATGTCCGGCATGATGGCGATCTGGGCGGCCGGGTGCGACGAAGGCGTCACGAAGATCGAATGCGGACTCGTCGAACGCTGCCGCAGCGAGATGCTGGATCCCGCCCTCGTCGCCGGGCAGATACCAGATTCATGCATGGTCGACATCAAGCGCGCGTCCCTCGGCGACGACGCTCGCAAGCCTGCCGACGCTGCTGTGCTATGGAACGCGCTCAAATGCGACCGGCGCATAACCTGGGTGCAGGCGTCGGACGGATGGAACATTCCGCGCGGATATCCGGGGCGCGACATCGTAAAGGAGACGATCCGGCCTGTCGGATACCGCAACATGGACGCGAAGCATGTAATGGACATACGCGGCAAACCCGGTCCGCATTTCACGGACCCCGAGTTCTCGCTTCGCGACAAAATCGTTGTCGAGGCGATTGTCGATTATTCCAAGCCTCGCACGGTGAAACCGGAGGAGATAGGCACTTTCCGCACATATTCTCTTAGGGCGGAAAAGCCCGTAGAGGTCTATGCGGTGATTCCCGAACGCAAACCGAAAGACAAGCCCTGGGAGAAGTTTCTGACGGAACATCTCGGCGAAAAAGGCGGCGGTTTCTCGTTCCCGTTCTATCTCGACGCGGGAATGGCTCTGCCGCCGCCCGACGCGCTGCCATGGTTCCATGTCGCCGATGTCGACGGGATTGTCCGCTATTCCGGTCCGAGCCAGGATTCGGCGCTGTCGGTCGCGCGCAACCTCGTCGCGGACCTGCCGGCTGGCGATCCCGTTTTCGCATACGCGAAGCCGGATCTTCTCAAAGACGACATCGCCAAGCTGGTCAAATCGAAGCTTGCAGGGTCGCGGCTCTACAAAGGCGTGGAGTCGCTGGCGAAACGGTATTCGCGCACAGACAAAGCCCGGGCGGAAGAGGCGAAGCATCTCATGCTCGGCATGCGCCAGGCGAACGAAATGCGCATCATTGCGATACAGACTCTGTTCGGCCAGCGCGCCAGCCTCGCGTACAACAGGTTGAACGAATTCGCGAAGGCGTGGCCTGAAATAGAGACGCATCCGACAGTGAAATCCCTGAGGACGTCCGTTTCGTCGAATCCCGACATCGTGAAACTCGCCAAGATAGAGAGCGATCTTCGCCGTCTCAACGCCTGGCATCCGACAAAGAACATGGATATAAAAAAGAAGGAATCCGAGATGTCCGCCCTGAGAGCAAAAGTCGCCCGGTTCGCCGCGTCCAAAAACATCCAGACGCAGGGCGAGGCGATGCTGCTGCAGGCCGACATCGACAATCCGCCGCAGGAGGAGGACCCGTCCCGGGACTCCGGGCAGGGAGAGTGACAGGCCCGACGCGGTGCGAAACGGTTTTGCAACCCAAAAACAAGACAAAGGAGAATCGAGAATGGATAGACGAAGTTTTTTGAAGTCGATGCTCGCCGCCGGCGCCGCGCCGTTTTTGCCCGGCTGCGTTTCGCCGCGCGGTTTTTTGTGCAACAGCAAGATCCGTCTCGCCGCAATCGGCTGCGGGGCGCAGGCGTGGTTCGACCTAAAGTCGCTTGCCGCCAACAAAGACCTTTGCGAAGTCGTCGCGCTTTGCGACACCGACATGGAGGCACCGCACACGCTTGACGCCATCAAGGCGTTTCCCGATCTGCCGCGTTTCCGCGACTTCAGGATGATGTTCGACAAAATGGCCGATCGCATCGACGCCGTTCTTGTCGGCACGCCCGACCACTCCCACTTCTGCGCGGCGATGCACGCGATGCGCCTTGGCAAGGCAGTCTATGTCGAAAAGCCTCTCGCGCACACTTTCTACGAATGCCAGCTGCTGATGGAGGCGGAGAAGAAATTCGGCGTCGTCACCCAGATGGGCAACCAGGGGCACAGCGGCGACAACTTCTACCAGTATCGCGACTATTGGGAGCGCGGCGAGATAAAGAACGTCGTAAAGATCGTGGCCCACATGAACATGGAACGCCGCTGGCACCGGTGGGGCGGCAAGGTCGGCGGCTTCCCGAAAGGCGAAACGGTTCCGACGACTCTTGACTGGAACTCATGGCTGTCGTCTTCTGCATACCACGACTACGCGAAGGATTTTGTCGGCGGCGAGTGGCGCTGCTGGTACGATTTCGGCATGGGGTGCATGGGAGACTGGGGAGCGCACATCCTCGACACCATCCACCGTTTCACGCTCGGCGGCGACCTGCCGACCGAAGTGGCGATTACAAACGTCGAAGGCTGGAACGCCTTCGTTTTCCCGGTTCAGGACACGATAACGATGAAATTCCCGGCCAACAACCGGCATGGCGACATCACGCTCGAATGGTGGGAAGGTCTCCACAACCAGCCGCAGCCGCCGGGAGGCTTCCGCTACGATTCGAACGAAGGACTTTTCCCTGCGTCGACCGCGAACGACGGACTGGTCGATCCGCGTCTCAAGCCCGGCAAGGAGATTTACCAGGCTGACGGCACGATCTGGCAGGGCCTTTCGCATTCATCGACGCTGCGGCGGGTAGGCGAGAAGGGACCTCGCACCGATTTCGAGCGCGCCCACAACGACCATTACCGCAACTTCCTGCTGGCGGTCCTGGGCGAAGAGGAGCCGAAAAGCCCGTTCTCCGTTTCGGCCCGTCTCTCGCAGGTGTTCTGCCTCGGCGTCGCAGCCCAGCGGCTCAACAGGAGTTTTACAATCGATCCCGCGAATCCAATGTCAGACTTGGACAAAGAGGTCGCGGCTTTGCTGCGCGGACCCGCGCCGCGAAAGGGATGGGAGGAGTACTACCGGTCCAACCGCACACTTTTGCACAGACGGGTAGGGTAGGCCGTCTCAAAATTTGATAGAATATCCGTGCCGTTATAAACAACAATAAGGTAAAGACATGAAAAAGATGAGCAACTTCAGATGGGTGATATGTTCGCTGCTGTTCTTCGCGACCGCGGTGAACTACATGGACAGGCAGGTCCTGTCGCTGACATTCGAGGATTTTATCAAGCCCGAGTTCGGCTGGTCGGACAACGACTACGGCACGATTACGGCCGTGTTCTCGATCATATACGCGCTCTGCAATCTTTTCGCCGGCAAGTTTATCGACAGGCTCGGCACGAGGAAGGGCTATCTCTGGGCGATATTCATATGGTCGCTCGGCGCGTGTCTGCACGCCGCGTGCGGCGTCGGCACGTCTGCGCTCAAGGCGGCGGGCTTCGTCGGCATGATGGGCATAACCGTGTCGGTCTGGCTCTTCCTGGCGTGCCGCGCGGTGCTCGCGCTCGGCGAGGCGGGGAACTTCCCGGCCGCGATAAAGGTGACGGCGGAGTACTTCCCGAAGAAAGACCGCGCGTTCGCGACATCGATTTTCAACGCGGGCTCTTCGGTCGGCGCTCTCGCGGCGCCGCTGACGATACCGGTTATCGCCAAGCACTTCAGCTGGGAGATGGCCTTCTTGATTATCGGCGCGCTCGGCTTCGTGTGGATGGGATTTTGGATATTCCTCTACAAGAAGCCCGAGGAGAGCAGCCGCGTCAACGAAGAGGAGCTTAAATACATTCGCCAGGACGAGGAGTCCGTCGAGGCCGCGGCGTCCAAGGCGTCCGGCGCGGGCGACGGCCCCCGCATCAGCTACCTCAAGGCGTTCTCCCTCAAACAGACCTGGGCTCTCATCGCGGGGCGTTTTCTCACCGACGGCGTGTGGTGGTTCTTCCTGTTCTGGACGCCCAGCTACTTCTCGAATCAGTTCGGCTACACGAGCGACTCCAAAATGGGCATGGCTCTCATCTTCACGCTTTACGCGATTGTCACATTCGTCTCGATATATCTCTGCAAGATACCTACGTACATGGTCGACAAGCGCGGCATGAACCCGTACGAGGGGCGCATGGTCGCGATGTTCATCTTCGCGTGCTTCCCGCTGCTCGCTCTCGGCGCGCAGCGCCTCGGCGCCTGCTCGGCGTGGTGGCCGGCGATTTTGATCGGTCTCGCGTGCGCCGGCCATCAGGCATGGAGCGCCAACGTCTACTCCGTCGTAGGCGACATGTTCCCGAAGTCCACGATCGGCACCCTGACCGGGATAGCGCAGTTCGCCGCGGGCTGCGGCAGCTTCCTGATCAACAAGTCCGCCGGCTGGCTGTTCGACTACGCGGAAGCGCTGGGCGACAAGTTCACCTTCCTCGGCTACAGCGGCAAGCCTGCCGGCTACAACATACTCTTCTGCTACTGCGCCGTTGCCTACATCGTGGGCTGGTGCGTCATGAAGACGCTCGTGCCGCATTACAAGAAAGTGGAACTGTAAAAGAAAGGATGCAATCATGAAACAAGGTTGGCGCTGGTATGGCGATTCGGATGCAATCACTTTGAAGGAAATCAGACAGGCGGGCGTGACGGATGTCGTCGCCGCGCTCTACGAACGCAAGCCGGGAGAAGTCTGGCCCGTCGCCGAAATCAAAGCGCGCGCGAAGAAAGTCGCGGCAGCCGGCATGGTCTGGAGCGTTGTCGAGTCCGTCCCCGTTCACGAAGACATCAAGAAGCACACGGGCGACTTCGCGAAGTACGTCGAGAACTACAAGCAGACTTTGCGCAATCTCGCGAAGTGCGGCATAAAGACCGTATGCTACAACTTCATGCCGGTTCTCGACTGGACGCGTTCCAATCTGAAGTATGCGCTCGCGGACGGCTCGACGTGCCTGGAGTACAACGAGTACGAGCTCGCCGGCTTCGACATGTTCTACCTTAAGCGCCCCGGCGCCGAGAAGGAGTACGACAAAAAGACGAGGGACAGGGC
>CAMOXA010000046.1 GCA_946628745.1 uncultured Verrucomicrobiota bacterium
GTCTCCAGCCTTTACCTGGGCGCCGTCCGCAGCCATATGCGGCTTGCCCGGCGCGTCGCTTCGGTAGAACGTGCCGTTGAGAGGCGCGACAACAGGCACGCCTTTGACCGCCGCGGCGTTGGGAACGGGCTGCTTGCTCTGTCCGCCGGCCGGTGCCGGTGCAGCGCCTGCCGCGTCGCGCGACGCCTCTTCCTCGTCTGCCGGAATAGGTCCGCCTTCCTTGCGCCACTTGAAGTACCCGAGCGCGACCTCCGGGAAGAGTACGTACGAGAGGATGTCCTCCTCCGCCTGGATTGTATTCGCGGGCAACTCTCTCGCCGCTGCGACAAGACCGGGTTTGAGCAAGTCGGCCGGACGGCAGTCGATCGGCTTCAGCCCGCCGCAGAGTTTCTTTCTGAGTTTCGGATCGATTGGTGCGGGGGTGCGCCCGTAATACCCGGCGGCGTAGCGCCGCGTTTCGTCCGTGACCATCGAATACCGTTTGCCTGAAAGGACGTTCAACACCGATTGCACGCCCACTATCTGCGACGTCGGCGTGACCAGCGGCGGATAACCGAGGTCGGCGCGCGCCTTCGGCAGCTCCGCCAGCACCTCGTCAAGACGGTCGAGCGCATCCTGCTGCGCCAGTTGCGAACGCAGGTTCGAAATCATTCCGCCCGGTATCGCGTGCACGAGCACGCCAGCATCCACGGGTTCCACTCTGGCGGACGACGCGGGCTGGCGCTTCTTTTTGAGTTCTTTGAAGTATGCATTGATCTTGGCGAGCTTGGCCTTGTCGAGTCCGGTGTCGAACCCCTCCGACTCCAGTATCGAAACCATAGACTCGACTGGCGGCTGGCTGGAGAATGAACTCATCGTGGACACCGCGCAGTCGATGCACCCGGCACCTGCCTCGGCGGCTGCCATGTACATCGCCGCCGCCATGCCGCTCGTCATGTGCGAATGTATCTGCAACGGCATCTCCGGCAGAGCCTTTGCGAGCGCGGCGACGAGCTCGCGCGCGGCGCCGGGCGTCAGTATGCCGGCCATATCCTTGATTGCGAGCGAGTCGATGCCCATGGACTCCTGTTCCTTCGCGAGCCTGACGTAGCTGTCTACGGTATGGACGGGCGATGTCGTGTAGCACAGCGTACCTTGCGCGTGACCGCCGTACTTCTTGACGCTGGCGACGGCCGTTTCGAGATTGCGCGGATCGTTGAGCGCGTCGAACACTCTGAATATATCCATCCCGTTCTCGCACGCCAGCGCCACGAAGCGGTCCACCACATCGTCGGGGTAATGCTTGTACCCGAGTATGTTCTGCCCTCTGAGAAGCATCTGCAACGGCGTCTTCGGACAAGCCTTCTTGATGCGTCTCAACCGTTCCCACGGATTCTCGCGCAGGAAGCGCATGCAAACGTCGAACGTGGCACCGCCCCAGCATTCAAGGGAATAGTAGCCGGCCTCGTCAATCTCGGCGGCGATTTTAAGTATGTCGTCCGTGCGCATGCGCGTCGCCCAAAGGGACTGGTGGGCGTCTCTCAGCGTCGTGTCGGTTATGCGAATCTTCTTAAGTCGAGTGTCTTTCATCGCCGTATATTATATCACATTTCACCCCGCCTGTGTAGGCTTTACGGAAATGAGGCGAAGTTCAACATGCCGCTCGCCGTATGTCGAGACCGCCGCAGTGAACATGAAATCGAACGGCAGCGCGGCGTTGCGGCGCATTTCGTCGGCCCTCTCGCCCATGTTCCACCATACCGCGCGCGGCATGTCCACGCCCTTGAACGTCACCTGCAGATGGCGGCCTTCCGCGCCTATCGACCTGACATCCGCGAGAAGGACGCCGCGCATTGCGAAAACAGGCTCGGGATTGCCCTCGCCGAACGGTTCCATATTCGAGAGTCTCTCCACGAAATCCAGCGAAAGCTCGCGACCGCGGACCCATGCATCTATCATGGTCGAGCCGCACGCCGTACGCAGGGCGGCGGCCTGCGCCGCGCACGCCGCCTGGAACCGCCGTCTGAATTCGTCCATGCGCCCTTCCGCCAGCGAAAGCCCCCCCGCGGCGGCGTGACCGCCGAAGCGCACGAGGCAGTCGCCGGTCTCCGACAGGGCGTCGCGCACGTTGTATCCCTCCGGCGCGCGGGCCGACCCGTGCCCGCGCACGACAACGCATACCGGAACCGGCGTGCCGCTCGCGCCCATCTTCTCGAGAAGGCGCGCGGCGACTATGCCCGCCACCCCCTGATGCCCGTCCGGGATGTCGATGACCTGCGCCGGAGCGCCCGGAACGACTTTGGCGATGGCGTCTTCGGTCATGGCGAGTTCGACCGCCTTGCGCTCGGTGTTTCGCATGTCAACACCCCGCGCGAGTTCGCGCGCCTCTTCGCGATCGGACGAAACAAGAAGCTTCAACGCCTCCATCCCGCTCGCCAGTCTCCCGGCGGCGTTGATGCGCGGACCGAGAAGAAAACCGAAGTCCCGCGAACTGGGCGATTGCTGTCCGGTGCGCGACGACCGTATCATCAGCTCCTTGAGTCCGTTCGGCGCATAGCGCCAGAAATGTTTGAGCGCCTCCGAGACGAGTATGCGGTTCTGTCCCTTGAGTGGCATTGTGTCGGTGACTGTCGCCAGTCCTGCGAGCACCAGCATGGGCCCGCCGATGCTCCCGCCGTCATAGAGCCCTTCCGCGCGTGCGCGATTCACTATCTCGTTCGCGACCATGAAAGCGACCCCGGCGCCGCAAAGCCACTCGAGTGCTTCGGGCGCGGCGACTTTCGGGTTTACGACCGGACAGTCCGGTATCGTCTCTCCCGGCAGATGGTGGTCTGTTACGACAACGTCTATCCCGCGCGACCTGAGCCCGGCGACCAGCTCCACCGAGTTTATGCCGTTGTCGACGGTCACCACGAGCCCCGCGTCGGGATGCTCCGACAAAAGTCTCGCGACTGACGCTTCGGTCATACCGTATCCCTCGGTGAGACGCTCCGGCAGGAACGGCGCTACATTGCAGGAAAGAGCGGACAGCGTCTTGACGAAAATCGCCGTTGCGCACACCCCGTCGCAGTCGTAGTCCCCGAACACCACGATCTTCGCATGACGGCGCACGGCGTCAAGGATGGTTTTCGCAGCGACATCCACCCCGGGCAGCTGCGATGGCCTGGCAAGGTTTCGCAGCGCGGGCGAAAAGTACGCCTCGGCATCCTCCGCATTCTCGACCCCTCTGAGCACAAGCAACCTGGCCAGCAGCCGCGGATAACCCGCTTCCGCCAGCCTGGCAACGGCGCTTTCTGACGCCTCTCGCTCTGTCCACTCGCTTGACATGGGCACATATTATACCATAACTTTGCGCATCTGCACAAAATCATGCGCGAGGATGATATTTTTTATGCAGCTCGCCAAAACGCGAAGAATCGACATGCGTGTATATCTGTGTCGTGCCTATATCGGCGTGCCCGAGCATTTCCTGTATCGCGCGGATGTCCGCACCATGCTGCAGCATATGCGAAGCGAAGCAATGTCTAAGCACGTGCGGCGAGATTCTGTCCGCCGCGATGCCGACCGCCGCGGCGCGCTCTCTGACGATTTTGAAAACACCCTGGCGCGTAAACGGACGCGCGAGCCGTGTGATGAAAATATGGCTTTCGCCCAGGTCGCCGCGCGTGAACAAGCCTCGCGCGGATTCCATGTAGGACGTCAGCGCGCGGCCCGCCGCGCGGCCGAGCGGCACCACGCGCTCTTTCGATCCCTTGCCCATCACCCGCAGGAGTTCTCCGTCTGCAATCACGTCCTCCACTTTGAGTGCGCAGGTCTCGGCAACCCGGAGCCCGCACCCGTACATCACTTCGAGAAGTGCGCGGTCGCGGAGATCGCGCGGATCCGGTCCCTTTATCGCGTCGAGCATTGCTGCGACTTCCTGCTCTGAAAGCACCCTCGGCAGTACTGTCGCCTTTTTCGGCGCGTCTACGAGTTCCGTCGGGTCGTGTCGTATGATGCGGCGCTCCTTGAGATGGCGGAAAAACTCTTTGACCGCGACGAGTCGTCGCGCACGCGTCGTGGACGATCTGCCCTTCTCGCGCTCCGCTGCCAGATAGCCGTCGATCTCTTCGCGCGTCACTTCCGCCGCGCATGTCTTGCCGCGGCGCTTCATATATGAGGTAAAGTCCCTCAAGTCGCGGGCGTACGCCGCACAGGTGTTCTCTGACATCTCGCGCTCGAACATGAGCGCCCCGGCGAACGACTCGGTCTCGCTCTCGAAGCTCACAGCCTTGAAATGAAGTCGTCTATAAGCTCCGCCATCTGCGGTTTCGCCGCCGAACCGGCCGCGATGACCTCTTCGTGGCTGAGCGGACGCCGCGATATGCCCGCCGCCAGATTCGAAACGAGCGACACCCCGGCGATCTTCATGCCGCACGCCTTGGCAAAGACCGCTTCCGGGACCGTCGACATCCCCACGACATCCGCCCCCCACGACTTGTACGCCTGTATCTCCGCCGGCGTCTCGTAGCACGGGCCGAGAGTGAAAGCGTACACCCCGTCCATTACGCGCAGCTCCAGCCTGTTCGCACTCGCATGCAACAGCTCCGCCAGCCGCTTCTGGTATACTTCCGTCATATCCGGGAACCGTTCGCCCCACTCCTGGCGGTGGACGCCGACGAGAGGATTCGCTCCGACAGTGTTTATGTGGTCGCGTATGACCACAAAGTCGCCGGGTCGCAAGGCCGGGTTGATTCCGCCCGATGCGTTCGTGAGCAGAAGCGTCTGGCAGCCCATCCGCCGCAATATTTCGACCGGCAGCACGACCGGCTCCCAACCCACGCCCTCGTAATAATGGCGACGGCCGCACCACGCGGCGATGCGGCGGCCGCACCGCTCGTAGAGCACAAACTCTCCGGCGTGCCCTTTCACTGTGGACGCGCCGAGCCCCGGAATGTCGCTGTACTGTATCCTCGCCAGCACTTTATCCATTTTCAGGGCTTCGCCCCAGCCGCTGCCGAGCAGTATGCCGGCGTCGGCCGCGCGCTCGAAACACAAATCCGGCAGATATCCGGCCGCTTTGTCAAAGAATCTCAAGTCCATGCGTTCCTCCTTGATTTTCACACTGCCGCTATTATACCACATTCTCCGCGGCGCGGCTACTCCTGCAGCTCGACGGAAAACGGCCCGTCGTTGACGAGCGCGACTTTCATGTCGGCGCCGAACCTGCCGGTGCCCACGCGCGCTTCGCCCAGCGCCTCTCTCAGTTTCGAGACGAACGACTCGTATATCGGATTCGCCTGCTCCGGACGCGCGGCGGAAGAAAATCCCGGACGGTTGCCGTGCTTCGTGTCGGCGTAAAGCGTGAACTGCGAGACGACGATTATCGAACCGCCCACGTCTTCTATCGACTTGTTCGTCTTGCCGTTCTCGTCTTCGAAGATTCTGAGCGAAACAACCCTTTTGGCCAGCTTGTCGGCCATCGCTTCGCTGTCGCCGTGAGTGACGCCGAAAAATATCAAGTATCCGCGACCGATTGCGGCGACGCGCTCGCCGTCTATGGTGACGCTGGCTTCCGACACTCGCTGTATCCAGGCCTTCACCGCGCTATTCCTTTCTGCCGGCGAGCCGTCTGGCCAGCGCTTCGAGAAACGACGTGTCGCCTGGCAGGTCCGCAAGAGCCGCGACTGCCGCATCGGTCGTCAATTCGACAAGCCGTTCGGTCTTTTCGCGCGGAAACGGCGAGTCGCCATCCAGCAAATCGTCCTCATACTGGAAGGCGAGCCCGAGATTCACGGCATATCGTCTTAACGCGGCGATTTCCTTTTGCCCGCCGCCGCCCGCATATCCGCCCATGACCGCCGCCGCGACAAACAGTTCGGCCGTTTTGCGTTCATAGACAAAGGCTACGGAATCCTCCGGCAGCGCACCGCCTTCGCCGCGGCCCAAATCTTCCACCTGGCCCTGCACGACACCGACGCCGGCGACGCCGAGCGTCGCGACGATTTCGGGAACGTTGCGCGGCGACTCGGCCGCGACTGCGAACGCAAGAGCCTGCAGCGCGTCCCCGGCGAGTATCGCGTTCGCTTCGCCGTATTTGGCCCACACTGAAGGTTTGCCGCGCCGCATTGTATCGTTGTCCATGGCCGGCAGATCGTCGTGGATCAGCGTGTAGTTGTGCAAAAGCTCTATCGCCGCGGCGGGTTTCGCGGCATCCTCGGCACGTCCGCCTGCCGCCACCGCGCCCGCGAGGCATACGAGCGGGCGGATTCGCTTGCCGCCCGCGCCTACCGCGTAGCGCATCGCCTCGGTGAGAACAGCCGGCCTTTCGCCCGGCAACCCTGCCGACAGCGCGGAACCGAGCGCCGCTTCGACTATTTCCAGATATCTTTTCGTCTCTTCCATATATTGTCTCCCGCTCTGGCGCCGGCCGGCCGCGTTCGCGCCGGTCTCACATGTTCATCTTGCGGGCCTTGCGCCAGTCGGCCGGTTTGACGGGATTTTCGCCCGCCCATAATCCGATCTTGGCGTTTCTTGCCGACGTCTCGGCGTTCCTGTACGCCGGTATGTCGTCGGCGTTGCCGCCGTACCACGCCGCTCCGCTCAATATCATCGACAGGTTCACGTCCACCACGCCTTTGGGCGTCTTGACGTACACGACCCCGAATGTGGCGCCCTTGCTGTCGCGCTCCGCATACTTGACTTCGACCTTTTTGTTGAGGACGAGGTTGGACAGCAGCTTCTTGGACTCTTCGCCCCATGGCTGGTCGATTTCCGGCGCGTCTATCCGGTCGAGCACGACTTTTTTCTTCGCGCCGCCGTTGGGCGTCACCATTATCGTGTCGCCGTCGATGATTTGCGTCACCTTGCCGGTGAATGTCTTTATCTTCGGGCGCGTGGCGGGATCTGGAGCCGCGTCGAAGTTGACGCTTGGCTTCGTGTCGAAGCCGGGCCCGACAACGCTTACTCCCCCGCCGACGCCGTATCTGGCCGGGCGGAAACTGCGGTGTATTGTGACCGCCTGGACCGAAAACGCGACAAGCGCGGCTGCCGTCGCAATCTGAAGCCTGGCGTTCATTTTTTGAGGCTTGCTCCCGTAGAGGCGTTGCCGACCAGCTGCGAGTAGCGTTCGAGCCATCCCCCTTTGACGCGCGGCGTCCACTTGCGGGCCTTTTTCGCACGCGATGCTATTTCCTCCTTGGTCAGTTTCACGCTGATCGAGCGCGCAGGTATGTCAATCGTTATCTCGTCGCCGTTTCTCACAAGTCCGATAAGTCCGCCTTCCGCAGCCTCCGGCGAGACGTGCCCGACACATGCGCCGTGGGTCGCGCCCGAAAAGCGCCCGTCTGTCACAAGAGCGACCGATTCGCCAAGCCCCTGTCCGATTATGTAAGACGTCGGCGCCAGCATTTCCTGCATCCCGGGCCCGCCCTTCGGCCCTTCGTAGCGGATGACGACGACGTGGCCCGGCTTGACTTTACCGCCCAGGATGCCCGCGCACGCTTCCTCCTGAGAGTCGAAGCATATCGCCTTGCCGGTGAACTTCATCATCGACGGCGCCACGCCGCCTTTCTTGACGACCGACCCCTTTTCGGCCAGATTGCCCCACAACACGGCAAGCCCGCCGTCTTTCGAGTAGGCGTTTTCGATTGTGCGCACTACATCGTCGTCGAGTATTTTCGCGGCCTTCACCTGCGATCCCAGCGTCTTGCCGGATACCGTCGGACAGCCGGGATGGTAGAACTTTGCAGTCTTCGCTACGCGCTTCAAAACCGCCATGACCCCGCCTGCGCGGTCGAGGTCGCTGACGTGGTAGTGCCCGGACGGCGCGAGCTTGCATACATACGCGGTCGCTGCGGATATTTCATTCATCCTTTCAAGCGAGAAACCAACGTCCGCCTCCCTGGCTATCGCGAGCGTATGTAGCACCGTGTTCGTCGACCCTCCCATGGCCATGTCAAGCGTCAGCGCATTGTCGAGCGAGTCGCGCGTCACCAGTTCGCGCGGCAGCGGTCCGCCCTTTTTGGCCATCGCGACGATTCGTTTTGCGGAAGCCTTGTAGTGGTCGGCCCGCCTCGGGTCTGTCGCGAGTATCGTCCCGTTGCCTGGCAACGCCAGTCCAAGCGCTTCATAAAGGCAATTCATCGAATTCGCCGTGAACATTCCAGAACAGCTGCCGCACCCGGGGCAGCTCGTCTCTTCGACTTTCTCCAGCTCTTTCGCCGAAAGCTTGCCGACGGAATATGCACCGACCGCCTCGAATACGGAGTTCAGATCGGAGTCTTTGCCGGTGGCGGGATTTTTCCCTGGCGCCATCGGTCCACCGGACGCGAATATCGTCGGGATGTTTACGCGAAGCGCCCCGAGCAGCATTCCGGGAACGATCTTGTCGCAATTCGGCACGCATATCATCGCGTCGAAGCAGTGCGCGCGCGCTATTGTCTCCACTGAATCGGCGATGAGTTCCCGCGAAGGCAGGGAGTATTTCATCCCTTGGTGTCCCATCGCGATGCCGTCGCAGACCGCTATCGTGTTGAACTCCATCGCGACGCCGCCTGCCTCCTCGATGCACTTCTTCAGGTACGCGCCGACCTTGGCGAGATGGCAGTGCCCGGGCACAAAGCTCTCATAGCTGTTGCAAATGCCGATGAACGGCTTTTTCATGTCGCCCCGCTTCATGCCGGCGGCGAACAGGAGCGACCTGTGCGGCGCTCTTTCGGTTCCCTTCTTGATCTGGTCGGATACCATCTGGCGAGTCCTTTCGTGTATGTCTTTCGCCAGGCGCGTTCCATCGCCCGGCATGTGCGGCCCCGGCGCGAACGCACGGGTATGGGAATATTATACCACAAAACCTGCCGCCGTGCCACTGCACGCCTCGGACAAAGCGTCGAAGTCGCGCGCGGCCTGTTCGTTGCTCTTGAACAGGATGGCGTGCCAGCCCGCTTCGCGCGCCCCGCGGCAGTTCGCTTCTACATCGTCGAAAAAGCACAGCTCTCCCGGCTGGAGCGCGATGCGTTCCCGCAGCAAATCGTATATCTGTCGCTGGGGCTTGTACATCTTCGCCTCCCCGGATATCACCAAGGCGTCTGCGAGCGAGATGAAATCCCCGAAATGCTCGCGAAAAAGCGGCGCGAACTGGCTCGACATATTTGTGAGAATGCCTATGCGGATGCCTCGCGACTTCAGCGTCCGCATGAACTCCAGCGTCTGTTCGTTGCGATAGAGGTAGCTGGCCATGTCTTCGGCGACAATCCGCGCCCGGACGTCGGGCGGGACGTTCACTCCGGCGTCGGCCCATATCCTGTCGTACATCTCGTCGATCGACATGAAATCGCCGTCCATGAGGCGGCGGTATTTGGCGAATCCCTTCTCGAGAATATCCCAGTCCGCACCCAGCGTCCGCACTAGCGGCCGGACTCTTTCCGGCATGGTTGTCGTCGTCATGACGCCGCCGAAATCGAATACGCATCCGGCGATCTTCACGACACGCCCTCCACTGCGAGCATCCCTATGGCGTGCACGACCGCCTGCTCGCGAACGCGGGCCCTGTCGCCGGCAAAGATTGCTTTTTCGGTGCGGACGCCTTTCGCGGTCGCGATGGCGAACCACACGAGGCCGACCGGCTTCTCCGGCGTTCCGCCGCCTGGTCCGGCTATTCCCGTCACGCTGACTGCGAGATCGGTCTTCAGCAGCCGCCTTGCGCCGACCGCCATTTCGGCGGCGCATTCCGGCGAGACCGCGCCGTGTTTGTCGAGCGTTGATCCCGACACTCCAAGAACATCGCGCTTTACGGAATTGTCGTAGCTGACGACTCCCCCGTAATACACTTCGCTCGCCCCCGGCACGGACGTTATCGCGCTGCCGATTCCTCCGCCGGTGCAACTCTCGGCCGTCGCGCAGGTTAATCCGCGCGCTCGCAGAAGCTCCACAAGTGTTTCAGCCTGGTGTATGCAACCGTCCATTGTCACGAAACCTTTCCTCTTTTGCCTGTCATGGCGCCAGTATACCAAATCCATGCTGCCGGTTTCAAGTGGATACTATGGTGATTTAGTTCACGGCGCATTTAGCCTGTGGACATTGAATTTACCACCCCCTATTGACAAAAAGGGTGAGGGTGGCAAATCGTCCCGCTACTCGGCGAGCGCGTCGACTGCGATGCGGGCAGGCTCGTAGCCCCGTTCGG
>CAMOXA010000047.1 GCA_946628745.1 uncultured Verrucomicrobiota bacterium
ACGGACAACTCGCCGTGGGCCTGGTGCCGCGTCCTCGGGCAGATCGCCGACGGCGGGCGAGAGGCTGTCGATTGTGCGCGACGTCTCCGCGACTGTCCCGCCGTTGGCGTCGAACGTCACGGTGAACATGCTGTAGTATACGATTTCGGAATCGAGGTTGCAGATGTCAAGCCCGTCGTCGATCGCCGGCTTGAGCGTCGCCGGCAATGTCAGTTTCAAGGAAACGCCGGAACTGCAGTAGAAAGCGTCTTTTTCAACCGTCTGGACGCTCGGCGGCAGCCTCACGCTCTCAAGGGCATCGCAGTATCTGAACGCATCCCTGCCGATGAACTCCACGCCATCGCCGAATTCAACTTTCGCCAGATTGTCGCTCCACCAGAACGCGTACTCGCAGATAAACTTGACCGTACCCGGTATTGTCACGGCTGTTATGTCATCGCAGAAGCAGCACGCCCTGGCCGCGACGCCGCGCACACCTGTCAAATCAAGAACGCCCTCAAGCGTCTTGCTGTCGGACTCGACAACCCACCCGTCCAATATCGACACGCCAGGGATCGACTCGGTGTCAAAAAGGGACGGGTCGCAGTATTTGAATACGCTCTGGCCGACTCGCACGACACTGGACGGGATTGTCGCATTCACAAGTTCCGGGCAGGAGTAGAACGCCGCATTCCCGATTTCCTTCAAGCCTTCCGGCAGCATCGCGGTTTTCAGCCTGGAGCAGCCGTAGAACGCCTGTTCGCCGACAACCGAAAGCCCGTCGCCGAAGGTGACCGTCTCGAGGTATGAGCAACCGTAAAACGCATATTTGCCGATGGTTTCGACACTGTCCGGAATCTCCACCGACGTGATACCCCACAAATTGAAGAAAGCGCCGACGCCTATCGTCTTAACACCGTCAGGTATCGTCACATTGGCGTTGACGCTCTTCACAAGCGTCTCCCCGTCCTTCGTCAGCAGCAAGCCGTCTACCGCCTTGTAGTACTCGTTTTCTTCGGCGACGGCGATCGTTTCCAGCCCGTTCAAATGTTCAAACGCGTAAACTTCGATGTCGGCGACGCTGGCGGGAATCGTCAGCACCTTGAGCTCGCCGCAGCCTTCGAACGCATACGCCGCTATCCCCGTCACTCCTTCCGGAACCGCCGCCTCGACGGTGTCCCTCAGTTTGACGGCGACGACATATCCGTCTTCAATCGTGAAATAGGCCCCGGGCGAATAGTATTCGATCTCGAGGTCCTTCGCGCAGCCGGCGAACACCGACGCCTCGTTGATGGTCGTCTTGAGGGATATCGGCAGAGCGGCGTAACCGAGATTGGCGCAGCCCGCGAACGCGGAACTTTCAATCGCCGTCACGCTGCTCGGGATATCGATCTCCGTCAGGCGGACGCATCTCGAAAACGCTTCGGATGCAATCGTCCCCACACCCTTGGCAACCTGGAGCTTTTTGAGCTTGAAGCAATTCATGAACGCCCTGACGTCGATTTTAAGGACGCCGCCGGGAATATCAATCTTTTCAAGCGCGACGCAGTCCGCGAACGCGTACGAGCCGATCGTCTTGAGGTTTTTGCTCATACCCACCACCGTCCAGAACTGCGGACAATTCTCGAACGCGCTGTCGCCGATATCCGTCACGCTGTCGGTCATTTCCACGCCCAGCAATTCGGGGCAGCCCTTGAACGCATAGGTACCGACACGCTCGACGCCGTCCGGGAAATACACGGCCACAAGACTCTTGAAATTGTAGAAGGCGGAGTTGCCTATCCTCTTCACTCCGTCAGGTATCGTCACCTCGCCGTTGTTGTCGACGCCGTTGACGCCCTTGACGAGCGTCTCGCCGTCTTTCGTCAGCAGCATGCCGTCGACGGATTTGTAGTGCTCGTTTTCTTCGGCGACATCAAACCCGCCAATGCCAATCGCCCCGTCGAACGCCAGCATGCCGATGCTTTCGACGCCGGCGTGGATGGTGACGTGCGTCAGGGCGTCGCACCCGTTGAAGGCGAAGTTGGCGATTTTCGTCACTTCGGCCGGTATGGCCACCTCCGTCGCGCCGTGCAGCTTGACTCCTGTAAGCTCGCCGGCGGTTATGAGAAATTCCGGCTTTGGGGTGAAATAGCTGAACGTCAAGTTCTCATGGCAATTCCCGAACACGCCTTCGCGCAGCTCGTCCGCGAAGGGTTCTGCAACATTAGGCAGAAGGACGTTCTCCAGCGAGGTGCAGCCCAGGAACGCATCGCTACCTGCATCAAGGTCAAACAAAGAATGGCTGCTGTAGATATTCGCGCTCGTCAGCGAGGTGCAGTCTATAAACGCCTTTTTCGCGATTTCCCTTACGCTTTCCGGTATCGTCACGCTCTGGAGAGCGGCGCAGTTTTGGAAAGCGTACTGGCCTATTCTGGTCACGCTCAGGCCAATCGCCACGCTCTCCAGTTTTACGCAGTTTCTGAAAGCGTAATCCCCGATGCCTTTCACGCCGTCCGGTATCGTCACAGCCGTCAGATTGTAGCAGCCGCTGAATGCGCCGCCTGCTATGCCGCGTATTCCGGCGAGGTCCAGGGAGCCGGACAGGGCCGCGTAATCGGAACCGACAGCCCAACCGTCCACCAAAACCACATTGGGAAGCGTCGTCGCGTCGTAGAGCGCGGCAGCGCACCCCGAGAAAGCGTTGTTTTCTATGCAATTCATGGTGGACGGGATGCTCACGCTTGAAAGCGAGCTACAGTCGGAGAACGCGGACTCGCCGATGATCTTGACGCTTGAAGGTATGTTCACCTCGGTCAGCGCGCTGCAATAGCCAAAGGCATAATACGGGATTTCCTTCAGTTTCGAACTGAGCTTCAGATTCTTGAGAGCGGTGCAGTCGAAGAACGCCATCTCGCTGATTTCCGTCACGCTGTTCGGCATCTTCACGCTCTCCAGACTGCTGCAACACATGAATGCGGCGTAGCCGATGGTTGTCACGCCGTATGGTATATTCACGCTCTTCATGCCGGCACAGTCGCGGAAAGCATGCGCGCCGATTTTAACCACTCCGGCCGGAATCTCGACATCAAGAGCGCCGTTCAGGACTGCATGATTCAGCGTCCCGCTACTCGATATGTCAAATACGGGCGTTGCCGGATAGTAAGAGATTTCGAGTTCATCGTGGCAGTTCTTGAAGACGTCCGCGGCGACATACCCATCGAGCTTTTCGGGCAATTCCGCTGAAGTCAAAGAGACGCACCCCTCGAAAACATTGTCGCCGAGCGTCGTCACGTACCCGGGCAGTGTCACTTGCGTCAGGCTCTGGCAGTCCTTGAACGCACCGTCCGCTATGCTCGTGAGACCGTCGAGCATCGAGACTTCCTCAAGAGCGGAGCAGCCGGCGAAAGCCTCCTCGCCGAGACTCGCCACGCTAATCGGCAGAAACACTGAGGTCAGCGCACTGCAACCGGCGAAAGCGCGCTGGCCGATCTCCTTCACCGTGTCGGGGATTGTCACTCCAGACAGACCTTCGCAGCCCTCGAAAAGACCGTCGCCCAGCTCCTTGACATATTCGAAGTCGAATCCTTCCGGGATCTCCAGCTGGCCTTCAGGTTTCGGGGTGACGGAGTCGATTATGACGCCGGAACCCGTGAAGGTAAATGTCCAGGTGTAGTCGCCAACGATGGCGGTATCCGCCCGTACGCCAGTCGCCGCCGCGAACGCGGCGAATGCGATAGCGAGGGCGCGCCTCGCACAAGACTGCAGGTTTTTCATATGCTGTAACCTCCTTGGATGTATGGTCGACCAAACCGCCACTTGGCGGTCTTGCAAAAGTATTTTAGCAAAACGCCTTGGCGGAAGATATACTTACGCCAGAACTATTTTCGGCAAAATCGGCAAAATGGGACGCGTCTATCTTCTGTCGAAACGCACGATTACCGCGGCGGAAGCGATCGTAAGCGCGGCCGGTATCACGCAGACAAGCCAGCGCACCCCTTCGCGCGCGAGCGGGGGCTGCGAGTCGAGTCCGTTCATGAAATACGCGCCCGCGGCATTGCCGATGGACATCATCGCGAAAGCGAGAGTGAAAAAGAGCGCGAGAACGCGCAGCGGCCTGTTGCGGCGGAATTCCCTCCAGATTTCGCCGAGGCCGACAGGCGACGGTGCGGCCTGGGCGGCGATGCGTTCTTTGGCGCGCGAGAACGAGAAGACGAGCGCGGCGGCGGCGGCGAGGGCCAGCAGTACTGCCGCCGAGAGCCATGCGCGCGGGTCGGCCGGGAGTGTCGAGGCCTCCGGCGCGGCGGCGCGGTAGCCTGTCCAGGCGAGAACCGCCCCCGGCAGGATCTTGCCGACTGCCATGCCGAGTCTGAAGAATATGCCCATTATGGAATTGACGACGGCCGAGAGCCTCCGCCCCGTCATGCGCTCGGAGTGTTCGATCGCCTCCGGGACGAGCGCCCACATGTAGCCCGTCGCGACGACAATTCCCGAAGCCTTGACGAACTGGGCGGCGTAGAGCCACGCCGCGCGGTGCGAGGCGCTGCAGCCGAGCCGGCTCAAAACATAGAGCGCGGCCATGCCGGCGACAGCCACCGGCGCGAACGCCAGAAAGAGGCCCTTGCAGCCCAGGAGCCGCCTCAGCATCGGCAGAAGCGGCATGAAGATGAACGACGGCAGAATGGCGAGCCCCATGAAAAACGCCATGCGCCAAGGCAGCGGACGCGCCCCGGCGAGCGCCGCGACGAGAAGCGGCACGCCCGCGGACGCCACGAAGCAGCCCGCGTTCGCGAGGAATATCCTCGTCGCCGTGAGAACCGCGATCTCGTCCGTGTCGCGAGAGATGGACGCGCCGAGCGCGCCGTACGCGACGTTGAGAAGCGTGAACGACATCGAAAAGGCGATGTACGCCGCCGCCGCGAACGCGAACTTCGCCGCCGCCGGGCCCGAGGCCGCGAACGGATTCCAGAAGCACGCGACCGACAGCGCGGCGAACGGCAGCCCCGCCGCGAGAAGCCAAGTGCGGTACTTGCCGCAGCGCGGCGAACGGCTGTCGACGAACGCCCCCGCGACAGGGTTCCACACGAAGTCGGCGATCTGCGCCGCCAGAAAGAGCGACGCCGCGCTCGACGGTCCGATGCCGAGCACTTCGGTATAGAAGAACAGCAGGTACATCGAGACGGCGGGGTACACGAGGTTCTGCGCGAAATCCCCGGCGCCGAATCCGATGCGGACCGGCCACGTGATGGAACCGCCGGCCGCCATCAGTACGGGAATGTCGCGCCGAACACGTACTGGGGCGAAACCACCGGCGGCGGCGGCAGGCGGCCCTTCGCCAGCATCGCGAGAACGTAGCCCGCGACCGCCTCGCCCGTCGCCATCGCGTCGCACTCGAAACGCGTCAGCGGCAGCGCGTAGACGGGCCCGAGCCCGCGGTTGGAAAGAGTGGCGACCTTGACGTCTTCGGGAACGCGCACGCCGCGCTTGAGAAATGCCGTGAGCGCTCCCTGGGCGACGAAGTCGTCCCAGAACAGAAACACGTCCGGGAACTTCTCGCGCGGCATTTCCATGAAAACGTCGTATGCCGAACGCGTTATCCCTTCGTACCGCCCGAGGACGTCCCAGCGCGGTATCGTCATCCAAGACGTTGCGATTCCCGCCGCGACGAGAGGCTTTCTTGCGTCGGGCGTCTCGTTGCCGTCGAAGCGCACCTGCACCACGCTCTTCACGCCGGCGCGCAGGCAGTGCGCGGCGAAGTCTTCGGACGCGGCATCGGACGAGAAGCGTATCCACGGGCCGCTCCCTTTCTCCGGCTCGTCGCCGTACAGAAACAGACATCTTGCGCCCGCCTCGCGCAGGAACGCCCTCACGTGGGGCTTCGAGTAGATGACGACCACGAGGTCTGTCGGCTCCGAAAGCTCCGTCTTGAGAAACGTGAATCTGCGGCGGGCGTCCAGGGAGAAGACGACCGTCGTGAAAGCGTAGCCTTCGGCCGCCAGGCGCTTGCGCATCGCGTCCGCGATCTGCGTGACGTGGTAGCTGCTCGCGTCCACATCGGGTATCGCGAAGACGACTCTGCCGCAGTTCATGCGGATGTCTCTCGGCAGGACCACCGCGCCGACGCGCGGCCGCGTGCGGATGAACTTCTCCTTGACGAGCCGCTCCATGACTCCGCGCGCCTGGCGAAACGTCAGCCCCGCCGCGGCGCTAAGCTCCTTCATCGTCGGCAGCGGATCGCCCGCTCTGAGGCGCCCGGACGAAATCTCGGCTTTGATGAACGCGCAAAGCTCGTCTTCGCGCGCGACCGCCCCTTCGGCGGCATACTTGAAGCGTTCCAGAAATCCGTTCATCGCTCCTCCTTTGAAACAAATCCCGCCAGCGGTTCGAAATATTCGCGGCGGAAGAGCCCTATGCGCCGCGCCTCCAGAGAGCCGGCCGGGGCCAGGGCGGCCGCGCCGTCCAGAAGAGACTTGAGGCGCGCCATCGTCTGGGGCGTGTAGACCGTCTCGCGAAGCGCCGCCTCGCCGGGCGCGTCGCACACCCCCGGACCCAGTGGCGTGTCGACGGGTCTTGCGACGACTTTCATCCAGCACGACTCGAGCGTGTCGAAGAATTCCGCCATCCTGTCCGCCGCCGCGCCGAACATTAGTCGGTGATGCTCGGCGAGTATCGCCTCGACGTCCGCCGACGGGTTCCAGCAGAGGCGCGAGAAGACGTAGTAGTTGAGATAGTTGTAGAGCCAGCGGTCGCTCTCGCTCTCGGCGAACGCGCCCGTCGCGTGCGGCGCGACGTCGCGGTAGTAGCGGGCCCAGGCGCGCGGCGCGATCTGGGGGATGCCCTTCATCTCGAGGTTCCAGCACTCCACCTTGTCGGGATAGTTCCAGAGCGTCACCTTTCGCCCGAGCTTGGCGTGCCACGCGGCGACTTCGCCCTTCTCGCGCGCCCCGATCGCGCTCCCCTCCGCCCACGGTCCGCGCCTCGCGACGAAGACGTCGACGTTGTCCGGGATGTCGTTCGCCGGTATTCGCGCGTAGGGGATGTACGACATCTGCGAGACGCGCGCGTGCGGGAACTTCGATTTTATGCGCCCGGCGAGTTCCGCAGTGCGCCGCCATACGAGGTCCGTCGCGAAGCCGATGTCGAACTTGGAGAACGGCACATTCGCCATACACCAGTCGCAGCCGCAGTGCCGCGCCCAGGTGAGGCCGTCCTTTGGCATCGCGTCGAATACCGGCTGCGCATAGCCTGCGGTCGCCGATGGAACGGCGACCCTACCACGAACCGTATCCGGTAGGGACGGCGTTCCACCGCCGTCCGCAATGACCGCGCAGGCGTTGGTGTAGAGAGCCTCCCACGTATCCGGCGAGAGGCAGTGGGTCTTCGCGCCGTGGCAGCACCTGAGATGGTACGTCTCCATCCTGAGGCGGTACCAGTTGAGGCGCTTGAAATCGGTTTCGCCCATTCCGGCGAGAACGTCCTGCGCGACAGGTCCGTCCTCGTAGCCGTAGCGTCTCGTCGAGAACGCGGGCGATTCCTTGACGCGCCCTTCCGGCACGGCGATCCGTTCCGCGCGCGGCGCGCATGTGCCGAGCTCTCCCGGGAAGTACATCCTCACGCCGGCGTAGCGTTCGAGAAAGGCATACACGCCGAAGAGCGTGCCGCGCCTGTAGCAAGGCTGCCAAATCGCCTCGCGGGGCAGCGCCGCGGTCGCGTCTACGTCGGCGACGTCGTCGTCGTTGCCGGCGATGAATACGGCGTTCGACACAGTCTCGATGACATACCCGTCGCGGTCATGCGGTGCGGCGGGGTCGTCCCGGCCTTGCACTCCGCCCAGCACGATAGCCGTCCTGCCCTCCGTCCTTTGCGCGACGACGGGTAGAGCCCCGCCAAAGACGCGCTCCAGAAAGAAATTCAATTCTTCCGCCGCGAGGTGCGTCGCGTACGGCGCGGCGCGCGGCAGGACGATCTCGGTGCCGCGGTCGATGACGACATCGGCGTGCGCCGCGCCGCCGGCCGCGATGAATGCGAAGATGGCGAGGAATGTTCTCTTTTGCATCTACAGTCCCTCGAACGTCAGGTTGCCGAGCGGCTTCAGGTGGATGCAAAAGCGCGTCGAGTAGTATGCGTTGCCGGGCGGGGCCATCTGGCGGCGACACGGCAGCAGGTCGTATATCGCGGTCTTCCACCAGTTCCCGGTCGCGCTTCTGAGAAGTCTCGCCTCCCCTTGCGAAGCTCCGGTCGGGTCAATGCTCCAGGCGGGCAGACCGCTGGACGGCGCGGCGTCCGCCGACGAGTACTCCGCCGTGTCTAGCGCCCATTCCCCGTCGAGCCCGACGATGTCGTAGAGCCCCCACGCGGTGGCTTTCTTCAAGCCGACCGGACTTTGCGCCGAAGAACCGGTGTTGCCGTACCAGACGGCGATATCGTTCAGATAGTCAGTGTTGACCTGGACGGTTTCGTCCGCCGTGCCGCCGTTCGGCCAGAAGGTTGCAACGCCCGCGCGCGCCGCCGCTTCCCACTGCTCTTCCTCGCAGAGGTCGACGACGACGCCTTCGCCGGCCTTCTCGCGCAGCTTCGCGACGATAGACCCTTCCGCGACCTTGTAGCCGGTCGTCGGCCAGTCGATTTCGGGCTGCGCGCCGCGCAGCTCGTTGTACGAGACGTGGACCGGCTCAAAGGACCCCGCGACGTCCGCTCCTGGCGAGAGGCAGAGGTGCTGCGCCGCGGTGTACTTGAAGATGCCGACATAGAAATCGCTCGTGAGCGTCACCGTCCGGCGGTTCATGATGCGCGTCGCCCAGTCGACGTCCCAGTGGCCGAGCGAGGCGAACGTCTCTCGCGGCTCCCCGAGCGTGTACGTTCCCGCGGGGATGCGGCGAAAGACCATCTTGGTCGACTTGTGTTCGTCGGTCCAGCCGCCTTCGGGCGGGGCGCTCAAGTAGGTGCAGCCGCCGTTCACGAGATCGATGACGGCGTAGTTGCGCACCACGACGGCGTTCGTCGCCGTGACGGTGAAGCCTGTCAGCGTCTGGCCGGCGAACGGAGTCTCGGCGGGGTCCCAGGTGAACCGGTGGCTGCCGGGCGTGCAGCCTGCGATCGTGCCGAGCGCGTACGGTTCTTTGTGCGCGTCCCATACGGCGGAGATGTTGACGTCGCCCGCGTCACCCGAAAGAACGAAGTCGATATCCACCTTCTCGCTCCACGGCCAGCGCTGGTTCACGACGACGTGCGAGACTGTCGTAGCGGCGGCCGCGGCGAGCGCGGCCGAGAGGGTGAAAGCGAGAATATGCAGCTTTGGCGAAAACATTCAATCGTTCCTTTCAGCGGATGCGTATCGTGAAATGCGGCGAGACCGGCATCTGGACGAAGTAGCCCGACTCGCCTTCGAGTCCGCGCCACGCCGGATCGTACGCGACGACGCGCGCTTCGCGGACGATCCGCCAGTCCGCGCTTTGTTTCGCCCTGACCGCGACCGGCCCGCCGCCGGCGCCTGCGACGTATGCGAGCGTCGCGCTCTCGCGCTCCAAAACCGTCCCCGCGCCGGACTGTTCGAGCGTTATGTCGACGAGCGCTTCCGCCGGACGCGAAGAAAGCGAGAACGGATGGTCGCATCCGCCGCGCGTCTCCCCTTCGCCGCGCCGGACCGCGGTTCGCGCGACCGCGCCGTCGACGCGGTTTGAGAAGACGAGCGTCGCCGAATCCGCCGCGTCCGCCCACGGCCACTCCAGCGGCGCGGTCCTGTCGGCGACCGTCTGCCACAATCGCATGTCTGCCTTCGTGCGGACGATCCCCGCCGGACATTGCATCGCCAGGCATGCCGCCGCGAGCGCGAGGCACGCCGCCGGCAATGCGCGCGCTACCGGAACGGAACGGTCCCGGTTTGGCTCTCGCATTCGGTGTATTTTTGCCGGCATCATCTCTACGGCGGTATCGAATATCATCTTTTTTGCAAATATCGTTCGCGAATTATACCAAAATTGCGCGGCCAAGGTCAACCATCGGGGCTTCT
>CAMOXA010000048.1 GCA_946628745.1 uncultured Verrucomicrobiota bacterium
CGGCGGCTCCGGGGCCGGCGGAGGCTCCGGTGCCGGCGCGGGCGGTTCAGGCTCGGGCGGCGCCGGCTCGACCGGTTTTTCCGGCGGCGGTTCGTCAGGGTCGCCGTCGAGGTTCTCGTTGACGACGACCATAAGCTCGATCGGTATTACCGTCTCGTCCGGCCGGGAGTTGAATGTCCCGGCATACCAAAGACCGAGGAAAAGAAGCATGTGCAGGACAATGGCTCCGGCGATATTGCCCGTCGAGAATACGCGTGGTCTCTGTTCCTGGTCGATGTATGTCATGCCTATTGCTCCACCGTCACCAGTGCCATCCGCCGTATGTTGCACTTGTAGACGATCTTTACCACATCCATGACATCGCCGTAGTTGAGCCGCTCGTCGCCCCTGACCAGGACCGGCACTTCGGGGTCTTCGGCCGCCATCGACTTGAGCTCGCGCTCCAGATCCTCGCCCGTCATCTCGCGGTTGTTCAGGAATATCCTGTTCGCCGCGTCGATCGTCACGGTGTTGGCCTTCCTGTCTTTTGTCGGCAGCTGGTCCGTCTTGGCCTGCGGCAGTTTTATCGAAATGCCCTGTTCAAGCGCGGGCAGCGTCATTATGAACGTAACCAGCAGAAGAAACGTAAGGTCGATAAGCGACGTCATGTCGACTGTCGCCTTCGGCTTTTCGCCGCGCGTGCGCCTTCGTCTCAGAGACATGGCCCTACGCGCCCTTTCCCTGGAACTCGCAGGCGACACGTCCGATCAACTCGTCCGCGAAACCTTCCATGTCGCTCGTGACGGTGCGTATGGTCGCATTCATCTGGTTGAAGGCTATCACGCCCGGTATCGCGATGATGAGACCAGTCACTGTCGTCACGAGCGCCGCCGATATCGACGGCGCTATCGTCGCGAGATTGGCGCTTCCCGCGCTGCCCATTTCGGCGAAGGCGTCTAGTACGCCCCAGACGGTGCCGAGCAGCCCGAGCATCGGCGACAGCGCCACGACCGTCGCGATGACGCCCATGCCGTGCTCGACGCGAATCTCCTCCTCGTCCAGGACGTGCTCGCAGGTGCCGCGCACGAGCTCTATCTCGCGCGCGGTCAATGCGGCCCCGCCGTCGCCGTTCGTCTCGCGGCCGACGAGAAGCGTGCGCACGTCCGGCGAGAGCAACTTCAAGAGACGCTCGCACGTCTCCTTGTATATGCCCTCCAGCCCGGATGTCGCCGAAGGCCGCCGGTTCAAATAGTACTCCAGCACGTCGCGCCCCGACGTGAAATCACGCTGAAAGCGCCGCGTCGTGCGCGAGATGAACGACAACTCCAGCCCCTTGCCGATTATGGCGGCGACCATCACGACGGAGCAGATCAACTGGAGTACGACGATTCCCTGCCCAATCCCGTTGGACTTCAGGAACCCGTCTATGAGCGAGTTGGCTAATAGGTATGTCATTGCGTTTTCCGGCTTTAAATTGTTGTCCCATATTATATCATACCTGACGCCGGATGAGAAGAGTGTATCTCTCGCCTTTTCGCGCCTCGGGCCGCACGCCGTCTGCGGACGGAGGTTTCAGCGTTCGCCGGTTTTGCGCTGAATCGCGCCGGGGATTCCCAGCCCGGTGCGGTATTTGGCCACGGTTCGCCGCGCTACGGGGTACCCTTCCGCCTTGAGCAGCTCTGCAAGCCGCTCGTCCGACAGCGGGGCGGACTTGTCCTCGGCCTCCACCAGGCGCTTGAGCGAATCCAGCACGCTGTCCTTCGACACCTGCACTCCGTCGTCCGTCACATATCCGGATGTGAAAAATCTTCTCAGTTCCACCGTCCCGCGGGGTGTGGAGGCGTACTTGTCGTTTACCGTGCGCGACACTGTCGTGTGGTGCACCCCCACCGCATCCGCTATCTCTTGCATCGTCAGCGGACGCAGCCCTTTCAGCCCCTTCTCGAAAAACCCCGGCTGCGCATCGAATATGGCCTGGGCGATCGCGGTTATCGTCTCCTCGCGGCGCTCGACTGCGTCCATCAGTCCTTCCGCCGCCGATTTTTTTTCGGCTATGTACGCTTTTGTCTCGGCGTCCACATTTGGATCCCGCAGCATTTTCTCGTACCTGCTGGAAATGCGTATCTCCGGCAGGCTCCTGTCGTCTACGCGCGCGATCCACCTCCCGCCGGATTTTACCGCGTGGACCTCCGGGTTGACGTATGCTATGCCGTGCCCCGCCCTGTCGTACGCGCGCGCAGGGCGCGGGTCCAGCGTGCGAAGCGCCGCGAGGACGTCTTCAAGCCGCTCGTGGCTCATGCGAAGGTCTCGCTCGACGGCATCCGTGCGGCCTTCGGCTATGTCGGCCAGATGGTGGCGCTCTAGAATCTCCCGCACCTCCTGTTGGTACGGCGAGCCGTCGAGCTTGTCTATCTGGGCCAGCAGGCACTCTTCAAGATTCATCGCCCCGCATCCCGGCGGATCCAGCGACGAAATCTGCTTTAGAACGGACTTGATCTTCCCGGCGGTCTCGCCGCTCGCCATCATCAGATCCGGAATGGAGCCCGCGAAGAGTCCGTCGCCGTTGAGCTCTCCTATCAGCATTTCGGCCAGAGGCATGTCGCGCTCTGCGATTCCAGACGACGGCAGCTGTTTTATGAGATGGGCCTCGAGAGTCTCCTTCTCTGTCTGCGAGTCGAAGAACCTGCGCCTGCGCTCCAGCGCGTCGGCGTCGGCGGTGTAGGCCGTTTCGGGTATGTCGTCGTCTTCGGTGTAGTCGCTGTCGAACGAGCGTTCCTCTTCCGCAGTCTCGCGCTCGCGGTCCGACACGGTTTCCAGTTCCAGCGTGGGCTCCACATCCTCGATGACCGGGTTGTTCGCCATCTCGCGATACAGCTCGGCGCGAAGCTCCGGCAGGTTTTTCGCCAGCATCGAAAGGCTCTGGCGCATTTGCGGCGCCATCTTCTGGACCTGCGCCTGGACATGGCGCTGTCTCAGCTCGCTTCCGACCGCGGACATGGGGGCGTCACTGTTCCTCCGTGACGCGCATGATCTCCTTCACGCTCGTCACTCCTTGAAACACCTTCGCCCAGCCGTCCTCGCGCAAGGTCTTCATGCCTTTTGAAAGAGAGAGGTTTCTTATCTGCGTCGCGTTTTCGCGGCGGACTATCGCGCCTTCAATGTCCTCGTCGACCTCAAGCACTTCAAAGAGCGCGCGCCGACCCTTGTAGCCCGTCCTAGTGCAGGCGTCGCACCCGACCGGCTCGAACACGCTCTCGCGTTCCGGCGGGTAGTCCAACGTGTAGTACTTGCGGTCGAGCGGAACCTCGCGCCTGCAGTCCGGGCACAGTCTGCGGCAGAGTCTCTGGCCCATGACGCCCGCCACGGCCGAGGCGATGAGAAACGGTTCTACGCCCATGTCGATAAGCCGGGGGAACGCGCCCGCCGCATCGTTCGTGTGCAGCGTCGAGAACACCATGTGTCCGGTTAGCGAAGCGTTGATCGCTATCTCGGCAGTCTCGCGGTCGCGTATTTCGCCCACCATGATGATGTCGGGATCCTGTCGCAGGAACGCGCGCAGCGCGCGCGCGAAAGTCATGCCGATGTCCGATTGCATCTGCACCTGGTTTATGCCGGCCATGTGGTACTCTATCGGGTCTTCGGCCGTCATGATTCTGACGTCTATCTTGTTCACCTCGTGCAGGAACGAGTAAAGCGACGTGGACTTGCCGGAGCCTGTCGGCCCGGTTACCAGAAAGATGCCGTTCGGCCTGTGGATGATCTTGTCGACGACGGCGAAATCGCGTTCGTTGAAGCCGAGATCGGCCATCTTGACGAAGTTGCCGCTTTTTGCGAGCAGTCGCAGCGATATCGACTCGCCGTACGCCGCCGGCATCGTCGACACGCGAATGTCTATATCCTGGCCTGCGATGCGTATGCCGATTCGGCCGTCCATCGGCAGGCGCTTCTCGGCTATATCGAGATTGGCCATGACCTTGATGCGCGAGATGATGGCCGACTTCAGCCTGTTCAGCTGGGGCGGCACGTCGACCTTGTGCAGCATGCCGTCGATCCTGTAGCGTATTCTGAGCTCTGTCTCCTGCGGCTCGATGTGGATGTCGGTCGCGCCCTGCCTGTCCGCCTCGGCTATGATCTGGTTGACGAACTTCACGATCGAGGCCTCTTCGCCCATCTCGTTGACGTCGATTTTGGTCATCGCGCCGATATCCTCGTCAACGGAATACCGGCCGTCCTCGATCATCTTTTCGATGGCGTCCGCGCCGACGCCGTAGTATTTCTTTACCGCTTTCTCGACGTCCTCGCCGGGCGCGAGGGCGATTTTCACCGGGCACCCCGCGATCAGTCTCAGCCCGTCCGCCGCCTTGGTGTCGAACGGATCGGACGATACGACCGTCATCGAACTGCCGTCGAACCGCAGCGGCAGCACATTGTACTGGTAGACGGCGCTCGCAGGCAGTTTCGTCAGCGCATCTGGGTTGGGCTGCAGTTTGTCCAGATCGACGGTCTCGAGCCCCAGCACTCTGCCGACGGCCTCGAGTACCTCGTTCTCCTTATGCCCGCCGAACTTCACGGCCGCCTCGGCCAGGCCCATTCCGGGGTTGCCTGTCCGGCCGGACTCGATACGCCCGAGCTGGTCGTCGGTGAAGAGTCCCGACGACTTGAGGATCATGCCCGCTAAAGATGAGTTTTCTGACATAGGCTTATATTTTACCATATTTGCCGGGCCGTGTGTACCCCGCTTTTCTCTCAAATCCCGCCGAGCGCGTCCTCCTGCGACTGGAGATATTCCCTCGCGAGCGTCAGCCCTTCGACGGATTCCAGCCCGCCTACGGCGTCGGCGAGATCGCGTCGGGATATCTCGTATTCTTCGCCGCCCTTTCTATGCTTGAAAACAAGATCGAAATCGCCCGGATAGTTGAACAGCATCAGCACGGCCTCGGTCAAATCGCCCATCGGCGGCAGGTCGATATGCCTGGCCGAGAACGTGTACGACAGTTCCGTCCCGACGCCCTTGCGCGACTTGAGCGTAACGGAGCCGTCTGTGGATTCGCATATTTGCTTGAGCATCGGCAGCCCGAGGCCGACTTTTCGCTTGTCGTGCTTGCCTGGCTCGGTGTAGAACGGGTTGAAAGCGCGCGCCTGCGTCTCTTCGTCCATGCCCTTGCCGTCGTCTTTTATGGTGACGGATATGACCGCGCCGTCTTCGGCGATTTCCAGCGACACGTGCCTGGCGCCGGCCTCTATGGAGTTCTGCGCCGTGTCCGCGATTACGTCTGCGAGTGTTGCGTGCATGAAAATGCCTCCTGTCCGTCTCAGAATTTCGTCAGCCGCGGCGAGAGCCTGGTCGCGCGCGCGGCGAACGCCGCCTTGAGCGCGGCGACCGAGAATTCGCCGGTGTCGGCTTCGGTCCACACCTTGGCGACATCGTCGAGATTGTGCGCGTCCGAGCTTCGCGTGACCGCGTATCCTCCGGCCTTGGCGAGCCATATGGACTCGTCCGCGGTGCGCGAAAGCTCCACCGCGTCGAAGGCCCCGTCCGCCGGTATCCCGCCGAGCTGCGAATACACCGAGAACGCGGTTCTGTCGATGTGCGCCGCGATGTACGCTCCGCCTAGTTCGTGGCACTTCGCCGACACCTCGGGTATGGACTTGCGGCATCCCATGGCGAGAATGCGCCATTCCATCTCCACGATGTCGTCGTCCCACGTCACGACAGGCTGGTCGCCGAACGTGTCCGGATCGTTCACCCTCTTTGGCATCGCGGCGTAGACCCAGTCTGTCATGGCGAGAGCCTGCTCGACGGTGTCGAAGAGCGCGAGAGTGTGTACTTCCTCGGCGGTGCACACTTCCATTCCGTAAAGGCACTTGAGCCCCGCCCGGCGGGCGCACTCGGCTATGGCCGGCGTGTTTCTCGCGCTCTGATGGTCGGTGAGCGCGATTCCGCCCATGCCTGCTTCGAGGGCCCGGCGGACGATTTCCGACGGGGACATCTCCAGATTCGCGCAAGGCGACAGGCAGCTGTGTATGTGCAGATCGAATTTCATCAGTGCTTCGAAGGCGGCAGCGCCGACAGGGCGAGCGCGGCCTCGTACTGCGACATTGGCGTGACCACGATCGCCACGCCCTCGCGCCGGGCGCCGTCCGCCATGTCCGGGGGGACCGGCCGCGAATGGCATATGACGACCACCGCGCACCCGACCAGCGTGCACACCGCTATCGTGTTCAAGTGGTTCTGTATCGTGACAAGCGCGCAGTCTTCGCCGGCGTGCCCCATCACGTCCGAAAGGAGATCGCCGACGTAAACGCTCCCGGCGGCGGCTCCTTCCGCCGCGACAGCCATCTCGCCGCCGACTTTTTCGCATATTTCCTCGGCAGTCATCGCCTCACTCCTCCTTCTTGGGTATGCTGAAAACGCACTGCACTTTCGTGAACTTGCCGACCTCGGACTGTATGTCGAACTTGTCCGACACCCTCTTCGAATTCGAAAGCCCCATGCCGGCCCCAAAGCCGAGCGACCTGATCCAGTCGTTCGCGGTGGACGTCCCGTCGCGGCACGCCCACTCTATGTCCGGTATGCCCGGGCCGCGATCCTTCGCGGTGACTGTCACGTCGTCGTCGGTAATAAGCAGCACCATCACGCCGCCGTGCGAATGGATGCATATGTTTATCTCGAGTTCGTACGCCGCGACGGCCACCCGCCTCACGACCGTGCGGTCGATCTTGCGCTCCCTGAGTATCCCCTTTATGTCGTTGGCCGCGTGGCCGGCGCGCGACAGGTCGTTGCGCACCACCGCCCATTCTTTGCGGAAGTAGTGCTCCTCCTTTTTCTCCTCCTGCGGCTGCATCTGCCGCGTCTTGCGTTCGAGCTTGCGTATCTCCACCGACAGCTCGTAGAGAAGCGCCCTCATCACGTCGCGCTGCGATATGATGCCCACGAGCTGCCTGTTCGAATCAAGGACCGGGAACCGCCCGTAGGTGTAGTTGTTGAAGTACCTCAGCGCGAACGCGAGCGGCATGCCGGCTTCGAGCACGACGAGGTTGGTCGCCATGTGGTCCTCGCAGACGTCGTTCATCCACCCCCCGTCGAGCCCCTTTATTATGTCGTTCACGGACACGATGCCGTACAGCCTGCCGTTCTCGCTGACCGGCAGGCCCGAAATGCGGTTCTCGCGCATGAGCGCCTGGGCCTCGCGAAGCGTCGCCCGGCGCGATATGCAAAGCACCTGCCGCTTCATGACGTCGCGCACCTTGAAGCGTTGCAGCAGCTCCATTATGATGACGCTCGAATCGCCGCCCAGCGCCTTTTCGTCCAGCGGGGTCTTGGCCAATATCTCGTCGTCGTTCGTGTGCTGGCCCTGGAGGATGGTGGGATTGTACTCGTCTCCCATGTCTGGCCTCCGTCTCCTTACGCGCGCTCCTCGGCGAGGAACGCGTCATGCAGGCGCACGCACGCGTCGTACTTCGACAGCGGGCTGGACACCAGCGGGATGCCGAGATCGTTCGCGACCTTCAGCATCGTCTCCGAAAGCGGCTTTGCGTTGTGCACGACGACGCCCATCGCGCCCACTATGTGCGCCGTGCGTATCGCCTGGTCGCTCGCGAGCGATGTCAAGAGCAGTATGTCGTCCGCGTCGTAGAGCAGCACGTCGCTCATGAGATCGTTAGCTACCACAGCCCCGACCACGCGGGGGCTCGTACCGTCGCCGGCCATCAGCTTGCCGTCGAGTATTTTGACCACGTCTGCTATCGTCATTTTCTTTTTTTTCCTTTCTCGTTGATTTCTGACGGATGTTTTTGGTATAATATGCGCTCGACCTCGGACTGTAGCTCAGTTGGTAGAGCACGACACTTTTAATGTTGGGGTCGCGGGTCCGATCCCCGCCAGTCCGACCACTCCACATCCACCGCCAGCGCGGCCTCCACGCTTCGGTCCATGTCGAAATATCTGTACGCTCCAAGCCTGCCGCCGACCGTCAGCCCCGGAACCTTGGATGCTTCCTCCATGTAGCGCGAGAGCAGTCCGCGCGATTCGGCGCAGTCTACCGGATAGTAAGGTTCGTCGCCCGGCTTCCACGCGGCCGGGTACTCGCGCATCACGACCGTCTTGCCGAGCGCCATCGTCTCCCGCCGCTCGGGATGGTAGTGCTTGAACTCGTGTATGCGCGTGTACGGCACTTCCGCCTCGGTGTAGTTCACGACCGCCGTTCCCTGATAGTCCGCCACGCTCAGAGTTTCGCGTTCGAAGCGCAGCGTCCGCCACGGCAGATGCCCGAACTTGCAGCCGAAGAGCGCGTCGACCGGGCCTGAATAGTATATGCGCGCGGGCGGCAGCATGTCGCCGCCCGCCATGCCGCGCCCGCCGTCGAGCCTGAACTCGACGCCGCGCCTCATCGTTATCGAAGGATGGTCCAGCAGCGCCTCGAACAGGGCGTTGTACCCGTTCGCGGGTATGCCCTGCCACATGTCGTTGAAGTAATTGATGTCGTAGGACGATCTGACCGGCACCCTCTTTATCACGGCAGGGTCGATCTCCTCCGGCGGACGCCCCCACTGTTTGGATGTGTATCCTCTGAAGAACGCGTCGAACAGCGCCTTCGAATGATTCTCGTCCGCCATGAAACCGGCAAGTTCCGGCGGCGTAAGATCGGTTCCGAAGAACCCGTTGACGAGAGCGAGCCCCAGCGGCAGAAAGTACGTCTTGCCCCTGTATCTCGCCAGCACCTTGTGCTGGTAGCCGTTGAACTCCGTGAAGCGGTTCACGAAGCGCCACACTTCCGGTATGTGCGTGTGGAAGATGTGCGAGCCGTAGGTATGCACCTCGATGCCTGTTTCGGCGTCTGTTTCGCAACGGACGTTGCCCCCGGCTTCCTCTCTCCTCTCCAGGACGAGAACGCGCTTGCCGGCCTCGGCCAGGCGCCTTGCGACCGTGCAGCCCCATATTCCCGCGCCGGCGACTATCGCATCGTAGTTTTCCATGTTCCGTATCGTCCCGTGCCGTGTTTTACTGTTGCCTGCGTTTCGCCAGCATCTCGTGATACTCCGAATAGCTGCCCTCGAACCATGTCGTCCTGCCCTTGCCTTCGAACGCGAGTATGTGCGTCGCGATGCGGTCCAGGAACCAGCGGTCGTGCGAGACGACCATCACGCAGCCGCCGAACTCCTGCAGGCCTTCCTCCAGCGAGCGGAGCGTCGCGACGTCCAGATCGTTCGTGGGTTCGTCGAGAAGCAGAAGGTTGCCGCCTGATGTCAGCAGCTTCGCGAGATGCACCCTGTTGCGTTCGCCGCCGGAGAGCACCCCGACCTTCTTTTGCTGCTCCGGTCCGCGAAAGTTGAACCGCGAGCAGTACGCCCTGCCGTTCATCATCTGCGTGCCCGCCAGTCTCACGAACTCCCCGCCGCCGGTAATCGCCTCGTATACCGTTTCGTCCGCTTTCAATTCGCTTCGCGTCTGGTCCACGTAGCTGAGCTTCACCGTTTCGCCGACGGTGAACTTGCCGGCGGCAGGCTGCAGCTGCCCGGTGATCAGCCTGAAGAGCGTCGTCTTCCCCGCGCCGTTCGCGCCTATCACGCCGACAATTCCGCCGCGCGGCAGGTCGAAATTGAGATCCTCGTAGAGGACCTGGTCGCCGAACGCCATCTTCACATGCTCCGCGCGCACGACCAGATTGCCGAGCCTCGGCCCGGGCGGGATGCGTATGACGAGATCGTCTTCGCGCG
>CAMOXA010000049.1 GCA_946628745.1 uncultured Verrucomicrobiota bacterium
CGATGACGACGGCGACGATGATGACGGCGACGACGACGGCGGCAACGACTGACGTCTGACGTGGAGCCCTTGACAAAGGAGAGAAGATGAGAACATTGCCGTTCGACAAAGCAAAGCTGGAAGAGCTGTCGTCCAGATGGCCGACACCCTTTCACATCTACGACGCCAAGGCAATTCGCGCAAACGCGAAACGCCTCAAGGACGCATTCTCCTGGAACAAGGGCTTTCGCGAATATTTCGCGGTGAAGGCGACGCCGAATCCGCACATAATGAAGTTGCTGAACGAGTTCGGGTTCGGCTCCGACTGTTCGTCGATGGCCGAGCTCGAACTTGCCGAGCGCACCGGGAACACCGGCGAGGCGATAATGTTCACTTCGAACGACACGCCCGCCGAGGAGTTCCGCCGCGCATGGGATCTCGGGGCGATAATCAACCTCGACGACATTTCCCACTGGGATTTTCTGCTGACGGCGATCGGCGCGGACGGCCGCAGCTTCGACGGACGCATAATGTGCTGCCGATACAATCCCGGTCCGCTCAAAGGCGGCAACGCCATAATCGGCAAGCCGGAAGAGGCTAAATACGGCTTCACGCGCGAGCAGCTGTTCGGGTGCGACGCGAAGATGAAGGCGGCGGGGGTGTCGCGTTTCGGGCTCCACACGATGGTGGCCTCGAACGAACTCGACCCCGATTACATAATCGATACGGCGAAGATGCTCTTCTCGCTGGCCGGCGAACTGCACGACGCGCTCGGGATCGATTTCGAGTTTGTAAACATCGGCGGAGGCATAGGCATACCCTACCGGCCCGGACAGAACGCGATGGATCTCGCAGCCGTCGGCAAGGGCATAAAGGCGGCGTACAAGGAACTCGTCGAAGAGAAGGGCATGAAGCCGATGCGTCTGTACATGGAATGCGGGCGGTGCATAACCGGACCGTACGGCTATCTCGTCTCGCGCGTGAGACACATAAAGAACACCTATCGCCTTTATGCGGGGCTGGACGCGTCGATGTCCAACCTGATGCGACCGGCGCTCTACGGCGCGTACCATGAAATCGTCGTGCCCGGCAAGGAGGAAAGCGGGACGACCAGCGTCTACGACGTCACGGGGTCTTTGTGCGAGAACAACGACAAGTTCGCAGTGCAGCGCGTGCTGCCGGTTCTGGAGCGCGGCGATCTCGTGGTCATTTGCGACGCAGGCGCGCACGGACACGCGATGGGCTTTCAGTACAACGGGAAGCTGAGAAGCGCGGAGCTTCTTCTGGAAGAGGACGGATCGGTTCGCGAAATACGCCGCGCCGAGACTCTCGACGACTATTTCGCAACATTGGATTTCAACGGACTGTGAGCGCTGAACTTCTAGCACCGGCCGGCGACTTCGAGACCGCGCTGGCGGCGTTCGACGCTGGAGCGGACGCAGTGTACTGCGGGCTTGCCGGATATTCGGCGCGGGCTTTCGCCAAGAATCTGTCGCCATCGGAACTGCGCGTTCTCATGCGCGTCGCCGCGAAACGCGCGAGACGAGTCTATGTCACATTCAATACGATAGTGGACGAAGGCGATCTCGAAGACGCGATCGCGCGGCTGGCCGAACTGGAGGAAATCGGCCCGGACGGGCTCATCGTGCAGGATCTCGGCATTGCGCGACTTTGCAGACGGCACTTCCCCCGGCTTAAGCTGCACGCCTCGACACAGCTCGTCGCCCACAATCTCGAGGGCGTGACGGCGTTGAAAGAACTCGGCTTCACGCGGGTCGTTCTCGCCAGAGAACTGTCGCTGGCGGAGATCGCATACATCGCGAAGCGATGCGGCGGCATGGAACTCGAGTGCTTCATCCACGGGGCGCTGTGCTATTCCATTTCGGGATTGTGCCTTTTCTCGGCGATGGAAAAAGGGCGCAGCGGCAATCGAGGCCGGTGCGCCTACTGCTGCCGCCTGCCATACGAGGACGGCGACGGCGGCAAGACGCTCGCGTTTTCAATGAAAGACCTGCGGCTTGGCGAAGACGTGAGAAAGCTCGCAGACGCGGGCGTGGCCTCGCTGAAGATCGAAGGGCGCATGAAATCGGCGCTCTACGTAGCGAGCGCGACGTCGTACTACCGGCAGATACTCGGCCCGCCGCAGGACCGGGCGCAGGAAAGCCCGCCGCGGCGCGAGGCGACGACCGTCGCAGACCTCGAGACCGTGTTTTCACGCCGCACGACTGAACTCTATTTCAACGGCCCGGCCGAAGACGTCATCGATCCGGTTTCGCTGGGCCATCTCGGAACTCCCATCGGCACTGTCAAGCGCGTCACGAAAGACCGCGAAGGAATGTCATGGCTGAGGTTCCACACTTCTCGGCGGCTCGAGAAGCACGACGGACTGCAGTTCGCCGCGCCGGGCGGCGGCAAACCGCCGGGGCTCGGCATAATTGAAATGCGCCAGGCAATATCGCGCACGCCAGTCTTCGAAGTGGCGGCCGGAACCGACGTCGAGATTCTGGTGGCGGACCCCGCGCTTGCCGCGTCGATACGTCCGGGTGCGACAGTCTACTGCTCGATGTCGAACGAAGTCAAGCGGCGCTTCCCGGCGCCGGGCTTCAGGCCGAGCGACTATCCCGGCGGGGCAAAGGTCGACGTGCGCGTCGAAATCGCGGCGGACGCGATATCGGCGGAGGCTACATGCGGGGAGACAAGGGTGGCGCGCCGCATCGCCGGCGAATTCGGCCCGGCCAAAAACCCGGCGAAGACATACGCCGCCGTCGAAAAGGCTTTTTCCAAACTGGGCGGCACGGACTACGCGCCAGGCGCGCTAGCCCTCTCGGATACCGAAAGGCTCTTCGTGCCGATGAGCGTGCTGAACGACCTCAGACGCGAAATCGCCGAGGCTCTGGACGAAGCGAGGGCGAAGACGCGGTCGGAAAAAATCGAAGCGGCGACAGGCGAAGACGTGTCGCCCGCGGTCGTCCCGTCGGACGCCGCAGACGCGCCGGCGAGGACCGTCAAGATAAGGACCGGGCAGAAGATTCCATCCGGCGCGTGGGATGAAGTCGTCGTGGAAATCTCGCGGGAAAACGCCGGAGACGTCCGCCTCGAGGACTTCAACATCCCGGTGCGGCTCGCGCTGCCGGTCTACACCGCCGAACAGGAGTTCGGCAGTCTGCGCGTCGCGGTCAAGCGGCTTCTCAGGGCGGGATTCGACAAGTGGGAGGCGAGCGACCTGGCGACGCTGCATATGCTCAGAGCGCTTGGAGTGGACGACATAACTGCAGACTGGACGCTCTACGCTTTCAATTCGCACGCCTTGAAAGCGCTGTCGGATCTCGGCGTGAAGCGTTTCACGGCGAGTCCCGAGAACAGCCCGGAAAATCTGGCGTTTCTCGCCGAAAGCGGCTACAGCATCGAGTTCCTGGCGCAACAGTCGACGCCGCTTTTCATCTCTCTGACGAAGCCTGCGGCGGAATCCGTCAAAGGCCTCGCGATATTCCGGCGGCACGGGCTTTGGGTGACGACGCGTCCGGTGCCGCGCGTCTTCGAGACGCCAAAGGGCGCGCCTGTCAGGATTGATATCAGCTGGAGCAGGGAATGCTGACGCGTTTCATAGAGCAGGCGAAAAAGGCATTCTGGATGCTGCCCGGCTTTCTGCTGTGGACGGGCTTCCCGCCGCTTGGCGAAGGCATGAACGTGTATTTTGCGCTTGCGCCGCTCATGTGGAAATCACGCAAGGGCGACACCCGTTCCAGCGCGGCCGTCTGGTTCGCGAACGGATTTCTGTTCTGGACGGCGACTCTCGCGTGGATGCCGGCGATAATCAAAAACAACGGACCGTGGCCGCTCGTGGTGCTTGGCTGGGGGGCGCTTTCGGCGTACTGCGCGCTGTATTTTGGCGCGTATGGATGGCTCTCGGCATGCGTCTGGAAATTCGCGAAACGGCGCGGTTACGGCTGGCGGCTTTTCGCGCTTCTGTTCGCCGAGCCTGTTTTGTGGGCCGGGCTCGAGATTGTCAGATCGCGGCTCATGGGCGGCTTTTCGTGGAACCAGCTTGGCGTCGCGCCGGTGAACATGGGCTTCGGCGCGCCGGCCGTGCTCGGCGGCGTGTATCTCGTCAGCGCGGCTGTCGTGCTCGTGAACGGGACTCTCGCGTCAATTGCCGAACGCATGGCGGCGCCGTTCGAGGCGGCGCGCCTCCGCCTCCCCCGTGTGGTGAAACTGCCGTCCGGGACCGTGCATGTCGAGAACGGCGACGGATCGGACGACGAAACGCCGCGCGAGACGCCGCGCTGGCTGAGAAGCGTCGAGACGATCGTGCCGTTCGTCGTCATATGGGCGATGTATGCGGCGGCCGACGGGTGTATTTCGCGCCGCCGCATGGACGTCGCGGAAGACGGGCGGTCTCTGCCGGTCGCGCTCGTCCAGCGCAACTTCCCGTGCGTATTCAAGCAAAACGGCGAACGCATGATGGATGTGTACGAACAACTCGCGGCGAATGTCGCTCGCTTCAATCCGAAACTGGTCGTCCTTTCCGAAAGCGCCTTCGCCGAAGCCGGCGCGATGTTCGGCGGACGCGCGGCGGAGCAAATCGCTGATTGCATCTGCCGCTGGACCGGCGCGTCCGGCGTCCTCGGCGGAGGTGCGAGAGAGGACGGCGAAGGCCGGCTCTACAACTCCGCCGCGCTGTTCGTCCCGGACGATACGGCAGACGCCGCGCCGGGTGCGCGCCGCATGTCGGTGCAAATCTACGACAAGACGCACCTCGTGCCGTTCGGCGAGTTCATACCGGGCGACAAAACATTCCCCGCTCTCCAGAAGCTGGCCCCGGTTGGCAGCTGCACGCCCGGTGAACTGAAACTCGTCGAATTCGACGGCGTGAAGCTCGGCATCGCGATATGCTTCGAGGATACAGACTCGGCGCAAATGCGCGAACTGGCGCGGATGGGTGCGCATGCGCTCGTGTTCATCACAAATGACAGTTGGTTCTCCCAGTCGAACGAGGCCGTCCAGCACGCCTGGCAGTCGGTCGCGCGCTCGATCGAAACCGGGCTCGCCGTGGTGCGCGTGGGCAATTCAGGCGTCACGGGAACGATCACGCCGTGGAGCGGGCCGGCGTGGCTCGTGGGGGAAAACGGCCGGCCTCTGGTCGATGATAAGGCCGCTATGTTTGATAATCTGCCGTATTTTTCGCGCTCTTGCGGCATTACGCCGTATGTCGCCGTCGGCGACGCGCCGATTTTCGTATCGTTCCTGCTTCTCATAGGGGCGATGGTTATGGTAAAATATACGCATCATCATGAATACCGAAGATAAATGTCCATGCAACTCGGGCCTGTCGTACGGCGAATGCTGCGGCCCGATACTCGACGGCAGCAAGAAAGCCGAGACGGCGGAAGCTCTCATGCGCGCTCGCTACAGCGCCTACGTGACGGAGCATATATCGTTTTTGAGAGACAGCGCCGTGAAGTCTGTCCAGGATGAATTCGACGAGAAGGCTTCCACTGCATGGAGCCGCGCGGCCCAGTGGCACTCGCTGGAAATCATCAGAACGGAAAAGGGCGGCAAGGACGATGTGACCGGCGTCGTGGAGTTTCGCGCCACCTATACCGCCAACGGCGAGTTCTGCAACCACCACGAGGTGTCCACTTTCGTCAGAGAACCCGACGGGTGGAAGTTCGAGGATGGCGAACTCGTCGGCGAGAAGCCGGTTCTGCGCGACGCGCCGAAAATCGGCCGCAACGATCCGTGTCCGTGCGGCAGCGGCAAGAAGTACAAGAAGTGCTGCGGGGCCGGCAAGTAGTCTCGGGGGAGCGATGAGCGACAACCGTGATTTCGACAGATGGTACGCGGCGCGGCAGGTGAGAATCCTCGTCTCGCCGTCGCATCGGCTTGAGACATTCGGCTCTACGCTCGTCAACTACCATCTTATATCCGAGCTAGAAGACTTCCCGGGCAAGATACGCATAAGGGAAGGCAGGCTTGAGGCGCACCAGCCGCTGGTCATCGCCCCGCACTTCGCCGAGGTCACTACCGAAGGCTTCAGCGAAGAAGCCAGACGCTATGTGGAATTCCTCCGTGCGAACGAGGACAACATGCGCATACTGCAGTACGGCTACCATCTGAAGAGCGACAACTTCTCCGAGCAGATAGTGACCGATTCGCTGGCGGCCGTGACCGAGCGTGTAAAGGCGGCGGTGCTCGAGAGCGGCGACAAGTTCGCGGCGGTTCTGCAAGGTGTGGACGAGCCGTGGGACGTGGCGCTTGTCGAACTTTGGCGGCGCGAGGTCGACCGTAGCGCCGGCAAGAACATCAAGGAACTGGAGGAAAGCGGCAGGCTTTTCGGCAAAAGGAAGTGACACTACGGGGAGTCGCGAGATGCAACGCAGAACAAAGGTAATAGCAATAGCGAATCAGAAGGGCGGCGTCGGCAAGACGACGACGGTGGTGAATCTGGCGGCGGCGCTTTCGGCGCGCAAGAGGGCTGTGCTCGTGATGGATCTCGACCCTCAAGCCCACGCGACGCTGGGTCTGGGGCTCGAGAAGCAACAGGGCGTTTCGATTTATCCGGTGCTTCTTGGCGAGAAGCAGATAGCCGACGTCATACAGCCGACGAAATGGAACAATCTCAATGTCATCCCCTCGGAGGTCGATCTTGCAGGTGCCGAGCTTGAGTTCGGCGTGCGAGAAGACCGCTTGACGATGATACGCGACGCGCTAGGCCCGGTTAAGGATTCCGGCGCGTTCGACTACATAATCCTCGACTGTCCGCCGTCGCTAGGCATAGTGATGACGAGTTCGCTAGTCGCTTCGGACGGCGTGCTGATACCGATCCAGGCGGAATTTCTGGCTATGGACGGCCTGGCGCTTATCACCGGTTCCATCGAAAGGATACGCCAGTCGGTCAATCCCGCGCTCGAGCTGAACGGCATTGTTTTCACAATGGTCAACTCAGTGGCGAAACTGACCCATGATGTCATAGAGGAAGTTCGCGGACACTTCGGCGACAAGGTCTACGAGACGCTCATACCGAGAAACGTGCGTGTCTCCGAGGCGCCGTCGATGGGCACTCCGGTCGTCTTTCTCGATCCGCGGTCGAAGGGTGCCGAGAGTTACAAGGCGTTCGCCTGGGAGTTCATGGCCAAGAACCCGACACGGTTCGACATGCCGTCCGCGGCGGCACCGGCGCCAACACCTGCGCCCGCGCCCGAGCCCGAGCCCGTGCCGGAACCGGTACCGGAACATGCGTCCTCGCCAACACCTGCGCCCGAGCCGGAACCCGCGCCCGCGCACGAGCCGCAAGTTTAATGGCGGACGGAGCTTACGAACGGCGCGGACTGCGCGAGGCGGAACTCGCGCACATCCGCCGCGTCTTGGCCGAAGCCGCCAAAAAACGGGCGGAAAAGCAGGAAGAGGGGAGTTGCCATGTCCATGGTAAAGAAGACGATTCCGGTATTGCTGGCTCTTGCGGCGCTGACATCCGTCGCGGCGGAGGTCGTTGAAACGAAATTCCCGGCGCGCGATGTTGTCATCGCCGAACGGGTGCTCGAGTCTCAATGTGACGAAGACTTCGCGCCTGTGCTGCAAAGGGCGGTCGATGCGGTATCCGCGGCAGGCGGCGGGACTGTCTTTCTGCGGGCTGGCGCATACTGTTTCAGAAGCCCGGTAACCGTCCGGCGCGGCGTCACCGTTCGCGGCGACTATTCGAAGTCCGCTCCTTCGCAAGGCACGGTGGCGGAGATATTCGGCGGCAGGGGTGATGAAAACGGCGCGGCGGCGTTTTCGATGGAGAACGGTTCCGGTCTGGAAGGGCTTGTCTTCTTCTACCCAGAGCAAAGTGTGGCTTCGCCGGCCGCGTACCCGTGGACGGTGCGCACCGCTCGTGACGGGCGCGCCGGGAACAATCAGACGGTGATCGACTGTACATTCGTGAATTCGTGGCAGGCTCTCAGGGTCGGGCCGGAAACGAACGAGTGCCACACATTCCGCCGGCTTAGGATAACTGCTCTCAAGACCGGCCTTTTAATCGACATGACGACCGATATCGGCCGCGTCACGGACGTTTTCGTCTCGCCGTCCGTCTGGGCCGGAAGCGGCTTCGGCACCGCGCCCGAAGACCATGTGCTGCGCGGCTGGCTCAAGGCGAACGGCGCGACCGCGGCGGAATACCGCCGCAGCGACTGGGAATACATCCGTGGGCTTCGGGTGGACGGATATGCCGTCGGCGTGCGCTTCGCGCGGGCGGAGGTGCCGACAAACGCGGTAATGGCCCATTGCACGATAACCGATTGCTCCACGGCGCTCCGGCTCGATGCATTGAACTGGGTGGGATTGGCTTGCTACGATTCGGCTTTCGCCGGCATCGACGCCACGGTCGCCTGCGCGGACGATTTCGGCTCGACCGCCATGTTCGCCGCGTGCACATTCAGGGGCGCGCCTCTGAATGTCAGCGCGCGCGGCACTCTAAGTTTCTCGCGGTGCGACATGCCGTCCGCCGTCGACGCGGCGTCAGGCGGGCGCATCGAACGGGTCGATGGCGACGATCCGGCGCCTGCGGCGGACCGTCTCGCGGCGGAGTTTCCGGCGTGGCCCAGACCGAAAAGCGGCCGCGTCGTTTCCGCGGAAAAATTCGGCGTCGGCACCCGCCACGCCGACAACACCGCCGCTTTGCAGAAGGCCCTTGACGAGGCCGGGCGCGGACCTGACGGCGCGACCGTCTATCTCGCCGCCGGATACTACCGTTTCGCAGGGACGCTGAAAGTGCCGCGCGGCGTCGAACTGCGCGGGGCGAGCGAAGTGCCGCACCACACTCAGAACGGCGGGACGGTTCTTCTGGCGACTGCCGGCCGCGGCGACGGGGACGGGACGCCGTTCATCTCGCTCGAACCGGACAGCGGACTTCGCGGAATCGGTGTGTGGTACCCGCAGCAACCCCTCACCGAGCCGGTGGCGTATCCATGGACGATCCGTTCGCTCGGACCGGGCTGCTGGGTGACGGACGTGAATCTCGGCAACTCGTGGCAGGGTGTCGACTTCGGCACGCATCCTTCCGGCGGCCACCGCATTTCGTACGTCTCGGGCGGATTCTTCAAGACCGGCGTTCTGGTCGGCAACGCCAAGACGCGCGGCTGGGTGGAGGATCTTCAGTTCAATCCGCATTACATGCTGAGGCTCTCGCCGCGCCTGCCGGTCGACTGGGGCCCGAAGAAGCCCGACGCCGGCGGGGAGCACCCGGCGTATCCGTTTTGCCGCCGCGAGCTGCAGGGCATAGTCGTCAGGGACTGCGCCGACGAGAAGTTGACGGGGACGTTTCTTTACGCCGCGCGCGACGGGTTGGTTCTGGAGGGCGCGACGAAAGCCTGCGTTTTGATACACGGCACCGATACCGGCTGCCGCGGGGCGAGGCTTGCGCTTTCGCCAGAAGGCTGCGCCAAGGTCGCGCTCGGCCAGTTCGTCCCCCTCGGGGCGGACGCCGAGGCCGCCGTCGTCGCGGACGGCGCGAACAAGGGCGAGGCGGAATTCATCGCGACGCAGATATGGCCGAAGAACAAAGTCCTCTCAAACGGCGGCACCGGCAAAATCACGTTCGACCAGTACAACGCGTGCGGGGCGCAGCCGGTCGAACCTGCCGCCGGCGTGACATCGCGTCTCGGCCACCGCTCCGGCGGCTGACGGCGGG
>CAMOXA010000050.1 GCA_946628745.1 uncultured Verrucomicrobiota bacterium
ACCATACTGCCCAAGCAAAGGGGCTGGGAGTTCGAGAAAATCGGCGAGCGGGCGCACAAGCGCTACCGCTTCGCGGTCGACGCGCCGAGGAGCGACGACGGTTGCATGCAGATTTCAGAGATACAGCTTCTGGATGAAAACGGCGACAGGATTACTTCCGGATACACCCTCGACTACGATTCGACGACGACGGATTCCGACGGAGACAAGTACCCGTCGAAAGAGAGTCCCGAGAAGGCTGCCGACGGCAAGACCTCCACCAAGTGGCTCGACTGGCGCGCGGGGCTGAAGCAGTCGGCCGAAACGCGCGCCGCCGTATGGCTGGAGTTCTGCTTTTCAAGTCAAAGGAAGATATCCGGCTACCGCTGGTACACCGCCGGAGACGACAGCAACTACCCCGGCCGCACTCCGGTTTCGTGGACGCTCACGGCTTATGACGACAATGACGAGACGTGCTACATCCTGGACAGGGTAAGAGGCTACGATCCGCCGAAGGCGAACGAAACGCTCGCCTACCCGCTGCCGGCGTCTCCGGACGAACCCGAAGAGCCGGCCGGGCAGGGGGGAGCGATCGCCGCCGCGGCAGGTGGCGTTTACTATGCATTGAGCGTTGGCGTCAACAACTACCAAAACGGCAGACAGGACAAGCTTACCGGCTGCGTTCCCGACGCCAAAAACGTGTTGAGCGCTTGCACAAACAGCGTCAAAGGCCTGTGGAGACCGCAAAACTGCCGGAGTCTGTGCGATTCGGAGGCTACAATCTCCGGCGTCAGGGCGCAGTTGCAGGCTTTCGCCGGCGTGGCGGGAAGCGGCGACACCGTTCTGTACTACCAGTCAAGCCACGGCGGCGACGACTGCCTGTGCCTATACGACAAGGAATACTACGCCAACCAGTTCGCGGAAGACTTGATGCGATTCGCGGCAGGAGTGCGGGTCGTCGTGGTGCTCGACGCGTGCCACTCGGGCAGCATGTTCAAGGGTGCCGGCGAAGAGCAAGAGACGGGGCCGTGGAAATTCGCGGCGAGCGTGCAGGCGTACATGGCCGAGATGCAGGCCGTGCAGACGAAGGACGCCAAGGCCGCCGCCGGGGGGCCGTCCGTCGGATGGATCACTGCCTGCGACGACGACCAGACCTCGCTCGACGTCGGTACCGGCGGATGGTTCACGAACCCCTTTGTGCAGGCTTGGAAGGCGGACGGCACCGATGCGAACGGCGACGGATACAACGACTTCAAGGAGATGTTCAATATCGCCGCGCCGAAGGCAGTCGACAGCGAGCGCGCCCCGCAGACGTTCAATGAAAGCCTCCTTGCAAGCGTCGCCGCGTGGGAGATATCGTACCATCCGCCAGCCTCGGACAAGTGGCTAGACGAATCGCTGGCGACCAGGCTGTCGACTGGAACGTGGTCCGCTCCGGTCGTATACGGCGAGGACGGCAAGGCGTTTCTGGACGGCGAAACCGTGTTCACGCCGTACGCCGCCTCGACAGGCAATGTCGTCGCCGTCGAGGTGACGGCGCAGTTTTTCGAACATTGCGAACAGGTTGCGCCGGATGCAAAGGCCCAGGGCGCGGTGCGGCTGGGGGCAAACGGATGTTTTCAGGTGTGGACGCGCACGGACAGGGATGGCGGCGGAGAGGCGGAGTGCGGCTGGCTCGATGTCGAGGCAGATGGCGTGTCGCCCGCAAGCGGTGCGGAATACACCTTTCGCACGACAATCGACTACTCGCGCGACGCCTATTCCGTCGACGTGAAAACAGGATCGGCCGACTTCGCCAGATTGAGGGAAAAGGGGAATCTCTCAAACTCCGCCAGAACAAAGTTTCCGCTCGCGTTCGAAGCCGATTGCATCAGCAGCGTCGCATTCGTGGGGGATACGTATTTCACGTCGCTTTACGGCGAGGGCCGGTGCGAGATAACGGGTTTCTCGGAGCATGAAGCGCTGATTCTTTCAAACAACATCCAAATCGTCCTCGATGCGGCGCAGGCGGAGTGGCTCAACAATTGCGGCGGCGGCGACAAGGCGGCGGTGCAGAGCGCGGCGGCGGGACTAGCAAAGGATGAAATCGACACTGCATACCTGCTCAATCTCGATATCACCGACGGCGGGCGCGCCTATACGTTCGAGGTCACTGACATTGACGTGGGCGAGACGGAGGTCGCCGTCGCCGTCACGCTCAGGCGCACCGGCGAAGCCGGGCGGGCGATAAACGGCGTACTGAAGTTCTACGGCGCGGCGACACTGGCGGCGTTCAAGGCGGGAAACTCCGAGGCGCTGTCCGTCAAGGAGCTTTCGGGCGGAGATTTCGCCGAAGACGACACGGCCGCCGCGACGTTCCAGAAGGACGGCAATGCGTTCTTCGGCGCGAAGATAGAGGCGCCGTGAAAAATCCGGCGGAAAAATCCCCGCCGCCTGCATCCGGATATGATATAATATACGAACTATGAAAAAGACTGCGCTTGCAATGATGGCCGCGGCGTCGATCGCGGGAGGTGGTTTTGCGGACGAACTTGTAAAGGAGGTGTCTTGGCAGGGCAACTCGATAAGACTTTATGCGGAGCCTCTGTCGTATGAAGTTTTGAAGGACGGCGTCGTGGTGGTCCCGCGCACGGAAATCGATCTTTGCGTGGACGGCGCGGCGCTCGCGAAGGGCGCGAAGGTCGCCGGCGTCGAGACGATGGCGCCGCTCGCGTGCGTCGAGTCGTCAATCCGCACGACGCCAGTCTACAAAAAGCGCAGCATAAGCGACGCCCGCAACGAGGCGTTGGTCAAGTTCGGCGATTTCGGCGTGCGGCTTGTCGCGCGGCCAGACGGCGTCGCGTACCGCATGGAACTGGCCAGGAGCGGTGCGATAATGCACGAGCAGGCGGACATCACGGTTCCGAAGACGGCCCGCTGCTGGTTCAACCGCACCGGCCGCGGATCGCTCGGCTGCGAGGAGACGATGCCGGAGTTCGCCGACGGCGCGGCTCTCAAGACCGACGGAGGCAAGGCGTTCTACCTGCCGTTCGTTTATTCCGTAGGCGGCAAGACCGTCGCCGTCACGGATTCCGGCGTCAAGGACTATCCGGTCTGGAACTTCGGCGACGTCGAAGAGACCGAAGAAGGCATGAAGCTCAAGGCGCTTTTCGCGAAATATCCGAAAAAGACGTTCCGCGCTGGCGGTTCCGAGAAGGATGCAAAGCTCGGCAAGGGCGGACGCTGGGTCAGAGTCGCGGAAACGGAAGAGTTCCTCGTCAAGGCCGATTCCCCGCGCGCCCTGCCGTGGCGCACGTTCATTCTCGCCGATTCCCCGTCCGGCCTTTGCGGCGCGGATATCGTCTATGCGCTTGCGGAGCCGGCCGACGCGTCAGCCGACTTCTCCTGGGTCAAGCCCGGCAAGGTCGCGTGGGATTGGTGGAACGCTTTCGACAACATTGGCGATCCGCAAGGCTGCACCACCGCCACGTACAGGCGCTTCATAGATTTCGCCGCCGCGAACGGAGTCGAGTACGTCATATTCGACGAAGGATGGAGCGCGAGGCTGGATATCTGGAAGTACAGCCCCGCAGTGGACGTCCCCGCTCTCATAGACTACGCCGAAAAGAAGGGCGTGGGCATCATACTTTGGATGGCGTGGGCGCAGGTGTACGGCGACGAGGCGCATGTCGCCGCGCACTTCGCGAAGCTCGGTGCGAAGGGCTTCAAGGTCGATTTCATGGACCGCGCCGACGCCGAGGTCGCGGCGTTTCTGGAGAAGTTCGCGGCGGAGTGCGCCAAGAACCGCATGCTGGTCGACTACCACGGCACATACCGTCCCACAGGTCTGCACAGAAAGTATCCGAACGTCGTCAACTACGAGGGCATTCACGGTCTGGAGCAGATGAAGTGGGGCAGCATCGACAAGGACATGCCCATGAACGACGTCGCGGCGTTCTTCCTCAGAATGACGGCCGGTCCCATGGATTACACGCCGGGCGCCATGGACAACTACCCGGTCGGCAGGTACCGCGGCGACGGCACGAACCCCGGTTCGGTCGGCACGCGCGCCCACCAGATGGCGCTCATGGCGCTCTACGAAGCGCCGCTCCAGATGCTGTGTGATTCGCCGACGAAGTACGAGAAGAACATGGAATGCTTCTCGTTCATGGCGAAGACGCCGGTCGTGTGGGACGCTACCGTCGGTCTGGGCGGATGCCCGGAGTCTTACGCGGCCGTCGCGCGCCGCGCAAAGGACGGCTCGTGGTACGCGGCGGCGATCACAAACAGGGACGCGCGCGATATCGAGATCGCGACGGATTTCCTGGCCGAATCCGCAGACGGCGGGACGGACGGATGGAAGGCGGAGATATTCCGCGATGCCGACGCGTCCGCAGACGAGCCGGCGAAGTATGTGCACGAGACGAGGTCCGTCAAGGCGGGCGAAAAACTGACGTTTCATGCGGCTCCCGGCGGCGGATTCATCGTGCGATTCGCGAAGTGAACCATGAAGCCCGACACCATACCGAGGACGAACGCGCTCAGGGCGCTTGACGCGGCGAAGGTCGCCTACGAGGCGCGCACCTACGACTATACCGAACACGGCGGTACCATCCAGGCGGCGAGGGAGCTCGGACTCGACCATCACGCGACGATAAAGACCATCATACTCGAGGACGAGAACAAAAAGCCGTTCGTCTGTCTCATGCACGGCGACTGCGAGATATCGACCAAAAATCTCGCCCGCGCGCGCGGATGCAAGACGGTGGTCACGTGCGCCCCTGCCGTTGCGGACAGGCACTCGGGCTACCATGTCGGCGGCACCTCGCCGTTCGGCACGCGCCGCCGCATGACCGTGTACGTCCAGAAGACGATATACGGCCTCCGGGAAATATACATCAATGCCGGTCATCGCGGCATTCTGGTCGCGATGGCCCCCGCAGGCATCGACACCGTGCTGGCCGGGCTGACCGTGCCGGTCGACGTCGCCATACCGGGATGACTGCGCCGCTTTTCCCTTTTTGAGTCTGTTTTCCGCTGCGAAACGTTGCCTTTCCGATTTGACTTGCTTGATTGTACAACTCTCCTGCAATTTTCCAGACGCATTTGCACTGGCACGGTGCGCGGCAGTTTGGTATAATATCCACGATGTTGCTGAAAATAGAAGACTTGAGTGTTTCGTACCGTAACGACGAGGGCGAGGTGACTCCCGCCGCCGTCGATGTCAATCTGTCGATGGACCGCGGGGAGGTACTGGGCATAGTCGGCGAATCGGGGAGCGGCAAATCGACCGTCGCGATGAGCGTCGCGAGATTGCTGCCGAGCCCGCCCGCGTTCTATCCGAAGGGGCGCATACTTCTCGACGGCGTGGATACGCTGGCGATGCCGCTCGCGGCGCTCAGGAAGATCCGCGGCAAGCGCATAGGCGTCATATTCCAGGATCCGATGGGTTCGCTTTCGCCGCTGCACAGAATCGGCGCGCAGCTTGTCGAGACGATTTTGCTGCACGAGGATATGTCGAAAAAGGCGGCGGAGGAAATGGCGCTCGAATGGCTCGGCAAGGTCGGCATACCGGAGCCTGCCGTCCGCGCGAAGGCGTATCCGCACGAACTTTCGGGAGGCATGCAGCAGCGTGTCATGATCGCGATGGGTCTCATGCTCGGCCCGGATCTCGTCATCGCGGACGAGCCGACGACGGCGCTGGATGTGACGATCCAGGCCCAGGTGCTGCGGCTCATGCGCGATTTGCACCAGTCGAATTCGGGTGTGCTGCTCATAACGCACGATCTCGGCGTCGTCTCGCAGATGGCGACAAAGCTCGCGGTGATGAAGGACGGACGTGTCGTGGAGACTTCGGACAATCCGGCCGCATTCTTCGAGAAGCCGAGCCACCCGTACTCGCAGGGGCTCGTGCGCGAGGCGAAGAAGATGGAGCTCAAGCAGTGAAGCGGATCGGCATAATCGGGGCGGGGCGCTTCGGCATGGCGCTCGCCGAATCGCTCTCCAACGCCGGCATGGAGGTGATTCTCGTCGACCGCAACCGTCCGGCCATGCAGAACGCGAGCGAGTTCGCGACCGCCCTCCAGGGCGACGCCACCCAGCCCCACGTTCTCGACGAGGCGGGATTCGGCGAATGCGATCTCGCGGTCGTGGCGATTGGCAGCAATATCGAAGCTTCGATGATGGCCACGGCAAACTGCAAGGAGCTCGGCATACCGAACGTGGTGTCGAAGGCGACGAGCGAACTGCACGGCAAGATACTGCGGCGCATCGGCGCGGATTCGGTGATCTACCCCGATCGCGACAGCGCGAACCGCCTCGCCAAGGCGATCGTCAACCACAACGCGGTCGATTTTCTGGAAGTGTCCGAGGGCTACTCGATAGCCGAGATAGACGTGCCGCACGATGCGGCCGGCAAGTCGCTCGCAGAGTCCGACTTTCGCAAAACCACAGGCCTTTCGGTGCTGTGCGTGCGCCGCGCGAGCGACGAGGCTGGACGTCCGCGCAAGGTTCTCATACCGCAACCCACCGAAGTGCTTCGCGCCGACGACAAGATAATCGTATTCGGCGAGACGCGCCGGCTGGACTCGTATTCCCGGGACTGACGATGCTTCTCAAGATCAACGGCGGCAGGACCATAGGCGGCACCCATGCTGTGTCGGGCAACAAGAACGCGGTGCTGCCGATGATAGCCGCGGCGCTTCTGACGCCGGAACCCGTCACGCTCGAGAACGTGCCGGACATCGCCGATGTCGCGTCGATGCTGGAGGCGGCCCGCACTTTCGGCGCGAAGGTCGTGCGAGACACTGCGGCCGGAACCGTGACTCTGACCGCCGCGCACATAAAAACCGCCCGAATCGCCGCGGAACTCGCTTCGAAGATCCGCACCAGTTTTCTTTTCGCCGGACCGCTGCTCGCCAGGACGGGGCGCGCGTCGCTGCCCCCGCCCGGAGGGGACGCGATCGGACACCGCCGGCTCGACACGCACTTCGCGGGCTTCAAGGCGCTGGGCGCGAAAGCCGTCGCGGGCCGCAAGGCGCTGCGGTTCGCGGGCGAACTGAAGGGCGCGAGGATACTTCTCGACGAAGCCAGCGTCACGGCGACCGAAAACATACTCATGGCCAGCGTGCTCGCCAGAGGCAGGACCACGATATACAACGCCGCCTCGGAGCCTCATGTCGTGGACCTCGCGAGAATGCTCGTCGCGATGGGCGCGCGCATAAGCGGCGCCGGCACGAATCTCATTACGGTGGAAGGAGTGGAGTCCCTCGGCGGGTGCACGGCGAGAGTCGGCTGCGACTACATCGAGGCCGGCTCGTACATAGCGGCCGCGGCCGTAACGGGCGGAGAGCTCACGCTGACGGGGATCGATCCGGAGCCGTTCGCGGTCATGGCCGGCGCTTTCGCGCGCTTCGGCGTAGGCTGGTCGATAGATTCGCGCGAGCGGACGCTCAAGTACACGCCAAAGAAGCACCGCAAGATGCGCTACGACCTCGGTGATGCGATCCCGTCCGTCGCGGACGGTCCGTGGCCGGCTTTCCCGTCCGATCTGATGTCGATATTGATAGTCCTCGCCACGCAGACGCGAGGCACGTGCCTTTTCTTCGAGAAAATGTTCGAGTCGAGGCTGTACTTCGTCGACTATCTCAGGCAGATGGGCGCAAAGATCGTCCAGTGCGATCCGCACCGTGTCGTGGTGACAGGTCCGTCCCAGCTCTACGGCGGCGCGTTCAGCTCGCCGGACATCCGCGCGGGCATCGCGCTCGTAATCGCCGCGCTGGCGGCGAAGGGCCAATCGACGATACGCAACGCCGAAGTGATCGACCGCGGCTATGTCGCCGTGGAGAATGAACTCGGGGCGCTCGGCGCGAGCATCGAGCGGACGCGCTAGCGGGTCCGCATGGCGGCGTTGGCGGCGCGCCATCCGCGCATTGTCATGCCGGTCTCTTCGCGGAAGACGCGGCAGAATGTCGTCTCGGAGTCGTATCCGCACTGGAAGGCTATGGCCGACAGCTCCCTGCCCGGGTCGGCGAGCAGTTGCTTGGCTCGTTTTATGCGCACGGCTTTTATTTCTTCCAGGACGGATCGCCCCGTCGCCTTGCGAAAACGGATTTCGGCCAGGCGCCGCGAACACGGGAATGTCGCGAGGACGTCCTTCGCGTGCAGTTTGCCGCAGGCTTTCGCGAGAATCATTTCCGATGCGGCGAGCGCATGGCGGTCTGTCTGCAGGAAGACGCGCGAGGAACCGCGGCGAACGAAGCCGAGCGGCGGTACGCTGACGAGAGGTTTGCCGCCAAGCTCCCCTTTGACCAGCCTGTACAGAAGTTCCCCGGCCTTGTAGCCCGCAGTGTTGAAGTCCAGCTCGACGCTGCTCAGAGACGGGTTCGCCCTGCCGCATACAAGCTCGTCGTTGTCTACGCCGACCACTTTGCATTCGAACGGCACCTGTATGCCTGCCATGCGGCAGGCGGCGATGACATTGAACCCGACGATGTCGTTCGCGGCCATTATGCCGATCGGGCGCGGCAGAGACTTCAGCCATGCAGCCAGTTCGCGCTGCTGGCCGGCTACATCGTGCCAGGCGCATCGCGGCGTGAACTCGCATGTTTCGAGATTGGCCAGCGCGGCGAGTCTCATGAAATGCTGGCGGCGGTTTTCGGACCAGAGCCGCCTGCTCGTCCAAGGCACAAAACCGTATATCGCGCATTTGCCGCCGGCAAGTTCGCAGAGAGCCAGCCGCGCCGTGGCGGAAGAGTCGGTGGTTACTATGGTGTATTTCTCTATCCCGCTTGGAGGGTAGCAATCCTGCAACACCGTGTTGTCGGGCGAGAAGAGGCTGGCGTTGTACTCGGTGTGACCGTCGTTTGTGCTCAGAATCGCGCCGACAGGCTTCCACAAATCTACGAGACTCGCGAGATCCTGTTTTGAAATCGGGTCGGATTGGCAGTGGACGTTCCAGCCGACTTCACGGGCGAAAGCGTTCAGCCCTTCAAGTCTCTGGCGACCCGAGGACGTATCCATCTTGTGAAAAAAGAGGATTGTCTCCATGCGGGAATATGATACCATATTCCTGCGCCTTGCGCAACCGGATAAATAATATTTACGCAATTGGATAACAACAGGCGGCGCCACTATGCTATAATATGCGCATATTTCATTTCCCCCCTACAGGCGCACGGGTTTCCGAGCGCCTTTTTTTTGTTCCTTCCGCGACCTAAGATTTCCTGGAGTTTACCCTTGCCGCGTCTCCAGGCTGTGGGGTGCGGCCATGGAGACGCGGGGGCGCAGGTTACCTCACGAACTTGACCTGGCGTTCGAGGCTGCGGTAGATGCGCGA
>CAMOXA010000051.1 GCA_946628745.1 uncultured Verrucomicrobiota bacterium
TCATTCCGTGGAAGATGCAGCCGATGTTCGTCTTGCCCTTCGTGCGGGGGCCAAGAGTCGCGGGATCCGGCAGAAGCGCCTTCAGGAATTCTATAGGGACTATTTTCATTCCCTTGAAATCCACGGGGTCGATGCGGGTCATGCCGACGTTCTCGAGACACTTCAAGTGGGTGAGATAGCTCTGGCCGAACGTCATGAAGAAGCGGATGCGCTTGATGCCCTTCAGATTGCAGCCCAAAGACTCCAGTTCTTCGTGGTGCAAAAGATACATATCCTTGCGGCCCACCTCGGCGAAGTCGTATTCGCGCTTGATCGCCATCGGCGCAGTTTCGACCCACCAGCCCTTGTCGAAGGCTTTCCTGTTCTCGACGGGAACCTCCGGGCGGTCGGCTTTGGGGTCCGCGACCCAGTACGACCCCTTCGCCGCGACTTCGCGGATGTTGATTTCGGGATTGAAGTTTGTGGCGAAAGGATAGCCGTGGTCGCCGCCGTTGCAATCGAGGATGTCGAGCGTTTCGATCGTGTCGAACCAGTGCTTCTGGGCATAAGCCGAAAAGACCTGGGTGACGCCGGGGTCGAATCCGCAACCGAGTATCGCGGTAAGGCCGGCCTTCTCGAACCTTTCGCGGTACGCCCACTGCCAGGAATACTCGAAGTGGGCTTCGTCCGGCGGCTCGTAGTTGGCCGTGTCGAGATAGCTGACGCCCGCCGCGAGACATGCGTCCATGATCGCGAGGTCCTGGTAGGGCAGGGCGATGTTCATGACAAGATCGGGCTTGAAATCCTTGATCATCGCGGTCGTGGCGGCGACATCCATCGCGTCGAGCCCGGCAGTCGAGACTGCGGTCTTGAGGCCGTCCTTGCCGAAGCCGCGCTTTTCGATGTCGGCCTTAATCGCGTCGCAGCGGGACTTGGTGCGCGAAGCGATGAGAAGCTCTGCGAAAACATCGGGGTTTTTGGCCATCTTCGCGGCCGCGACTCCGGCGACTCCGCCGGCGCCGATCAGCATTACTCTAGCCATTGTGGCGATCCTTTGATATTGTTGTCTGTAAAGCGAGAAGCTGTTCGCGGAGTATTTTGCAAGCGAGCGCCGTCGAGCGGCCCGACGCGTCGAGCGCCGGCGAAAGCTCCACATTGTCGAGCGCGACGACATTGAAGCGCGTGAGCACGTCGACCAGCGCCGAGAGAAGCCCGGGGAATCCGAGCCCACCGGCCTCCTGGGTTCCGGTGCCCGGGAATTCCGCCGGATCCAGCACGTCGAGATCGACGGTCAGGTACACAGGCGTGCCGGGCGGGAACGAAAGCGCGGCGAGGGTCTTGGTCGAAAACGGTTCAGTCGTCACGCGCCCGGCCTTCATGAAATCGAACTCGGCGCGCGTGCCGGAGCGTATGCCGAACTGCCAGATGCGTCCGTCGCCGAGCAGATCGTGGCATCTGCGCATGACGCAGGCGTGCGATAGGCGCACGCCGAGATAGTCTTCGCGAAGGTCGGCGTGGGCGTCGAAATGGATGATGCGCAAACCGGGATGGCGCTTCGCGGCAGCGCGGACGGCGCCAAGCGTGACAAGATGCTCGCCGCCCAAAAGAAACGGCGTCTTGCCGGCGTCGAGTATTTCCGCGGCCTTGTCCTCAATCATTTCCAGAGCCCGGTCGGGCGCGCCGAACGGCAGCTCCAGATCGCCCGCGTCATGAACCGCAGGTCCATCCTCGAGATCCCTGTCCTGATAAGGCGAATAGGTCTCGATGCCGAAAGACTCCGAGCGGACGGCGGCGGGTCCGAAGCGGGTTCCCGGACGGAAACTCGTCGTCGAATCGAACGGTGCGCCGAAGAGGACGACCGCCGCTTGCTCGAAATCCTTGTCTGCGCCGATGAATGTCATGCGCACATTATATCAAACCGGCCATGCGAACGCAACCGCAAATCCGGCGGGCGCGCGCGGCCAGGCGGCGACGCGCCGCGCCTGTCAGCCGCGGCATAGCAGAACGACGCCGGCGAGAATAAGCGCGAGCGCGACGGCCTTGCGGCGAAGATTCGTCTCGTGGAAGAACTTCGCGCCGAGGACAAAAGTGATGACGACAGAGAATCTGCGCATGAGCGAAGCCGCTGATATCGGCACGCCAGGGATTGCAAGCCCCTTGAAATACAGCCAGTCCGCGCCGGCGAGAAGAATGCCCACGAAAGGAATCGTCCAGCGCCACTCGAACCGCCGCGCCGGAACCGCCGCGCCCCGCGACAGTGCCGCGGCCGTCTTCGCCGCGCCGAGCAAGAGAGCGTACGTCACGACAAGCCCCAGCTGAAAGAGCATCTGGACGGTCTCGACCGGCGCGCCCCGCACCTGGAAAATGTACTTGTCCCAGAGCGACGAACAGGCCGAACACAGCGCGCCGGCGATCGCGCACCATACGGGCCTGCTTCTGAAGAAGTCTATCCCTTCATACCGCCCGGCCAGCGAAAAAGCGAAGTATCCGGCGAAAACCAATATCATTCCAAGCGCCTGAACCGCGCCCGGCACTTCGCCGTACGCGAAAAACGCCACGACGCAGACAAGCGCCGGAGCGCTGGCGCGAATCGGCGTCGCGATTGAGACCGGCAGCGTGCGCAGCGCGCAAAACGTGAACACCCACGACGTCGCCACGATAACGCTCTTCGCCGCCGCGAGCAGCACGACCGTTGCGCTCGCCGCGCCGAGAGCGTCGAGCCGTCCGGCGAAAGCAAGCCCGGCGGCGAATGTCGCACAGCCGAAGACTGTCGAGCACAGCAACGTCGGCAGCACGGCGTTGTCCTTCACGCTCGCCTTCTTGGCGAGGTCGTAGAACGCGAGCATCACAGAGCTGGCGAGTATCCAATGAGTCCAGAACACGGCCTAGCGGACCTCCCCCGCAGCGCCGGCGGCGAGCTCCCGGCGGAAGAAATCCTTGAGCCGCCGCCACCCGTACTGTCCGGACAGTCCGGCGCAATGGCCTGCGCCGGGCACGACGAGAAGGTCGAAATCCTTGTCGGCTTTTATGAGCGCGTCGACGACCTTGAATGTCGTCGAAGGGTCCACATTGTCGTCGACCTCGCCGACCATCAGAAACAGCCTGCCCTTCAGCCTGCCGGCGTTGGTCACGTTGCTCTGCGCGGCATATTCAGGACCGACCGGCCAGCCCATCCACTGTTCGTTCCACCATACTTTGTCCATGCGGTTGTCGTGGCAGCCGCAGTCGGCGACGGCGGCCTTGTAGAAGTCGCCGTGGAACAGCAGCGCGCCCATCGCGTTCTGCCCGCCGGCCGAGCCGCCGTAGATGCCGACGCGCGACAAATCCATCTCGGGATGCACGGCCGCCGCGGCGCGCATCCACGCGATGCGATCGGGCAGCCCTGCGTCCGCGAGGTTCTTCCAGGCGACGTCGTGAAACTTCTTCGACCGCCAGTTGGTGCCCATTCCGTCGATCTTGACGACGATGAAACCCGCGTCGGCGAGATCTTCCTCCTGGTGCCACTTGGCGAACGCCTTGGGGACATGCGCGTCATGCGGCCCGGCGTAGATGCTCTCGACGACCGGATAGCGCCTCGCCGGGTCGAAATCCTTCGGGCGCCATATTACGCCGTATATCCTCGTGACGCCGTCCCGCCCGGGCGCGTCGAAGCGTTCCGGCGGGCGCCAGCCGTCGTGGCGCTCCGCCGCCTCGTCGCCGCGGTGCAGCACCCGCACGAGCCGTCCGTCGACGCGGCTTCTGAGCTCGACCGCGCCGGGCGTGTCGACGCGCGACCACCTGTCCTCGAAAAAAAGACCGTCGTCCGAGACCTTTACCGAGTGGGTCCCGTCGCCTTCGGTCAGCACGCGAAAGCCGCTCCCGTCCAGATTCGCGACGCAATAGTGTTCGTAGTACGGATCCTGCCCGGGCACAACCCCTACGGCCATGAAATACACCTTGCGCGCCGCATGATCGACGGATTCGACGGACTTGACGACCCAATCGCCGGACGTAATGGCGTTCTTGACCTCGCCCCGCGCGGTGTCGTACAGATAAAGATGGTTCCAGCCGCTGCGCTCGCTCATCCATATCAGCTCTCCGGTCTCGTCCAGAAACTCCAGAAAGAACTTGCTGCTGTAGCAGAAAAACGTCTCGCAGCGTTCGTCGACCAAGGCGCGGACGGTTCCGTTCGTCGAGACCTCCAAAACGCGCATCGTCTGGTGTCCGCGCTCGTTGTATACGAACCGGAAGGCCGAACTGTCGGGCTTCCACGACCAGCGGTCCAAAGACCACGGGTTTTTGAAGAGGGTGTCGTCTATCGCAGTCTCCGCGCCGGTCGCAGTCTCGACAAGAACCGGGCTGAAATACAACACGCTGTCGCCGGGCTTGGGGTAGTTGATGCTGCGCACAGTGGGCTGAAAGCTGTCGGCCGGGACGGAATTGACCAGCGTCAACCTGCGGGTGCGCCAGGGACGGACCAGACTGGAAGTCTTCTGCTTCATCAGACCGGAAGCCTTCCGCTTCAGCGAAACACTGTACCGTCCGTCAGGAGAAACCACCCGGTCGAGCGCCGCCGACGCATGCGCCGGGAGGCAGAATATGGCGGATATCAAGGCTAAAAGCGCGATATACACAGCAATCAAGGGGGATTTGTGAATGGTTGCCTCGCAGGGACTCGAACCCCAACAAGCAGAATCAGAATCTGCGGTGCTACCATTACACCACGAGGCAATCGCCCTTCTTTTCAGATTGGCGGGGTCGACGGGGCTCGAACCCGCAACCCCCGGATCGACAGTCCAGTGCGCTAACCAATTGCGCCACAACCCCGTGTTCCGAAAAGTGAGAATAGTATAGCATATTTTGGCCCCACTGCGCAAGGGGGTATTTTAACTTTTTTTATTTTTCTTTCGGAGCCCAAAAATGCTTGCCCTTCGAGTGCAATCCGGCCGGAACCCAAACATTGTCCCCATCATGCGTTTTCCCCTTTCGCCGCAGGCACGGCCTGCACTATAACCGCCGCAGCCAGCACGGCACAGCACCCCAATATCTGCACGGGGGCGAGCCTGTCGCCAAGCACCACCCACCCGGCGAGAGCGCCGAACACGCTCTCCAAAGACAGCATCACCCCGGCGACTGGCGCCGAAACGCGCGACTGCGCGACATTCTGAAGGGTGTAGGCGATGCCGCTCGAAAACACTCCGCAGTAGACGAGCGGGATCGCGGCGGATTTCAACGCCGCGAAAGCGAGGCGCGACGACTCGGCTTCAGTGAACAGCAAGGGCGCGCCGAGAACCGAACATGTCAGAAGCTGCGTCGCGCTCATGACAAGCAGATCGCTTCGGCCTGCGAACCGCTCCACGACGAGCATCTGCACGGCAAAGAGGAACGCGCACGCTATCGTCCACAGCTCGCCGCGCCCGACACCGGCGAATCCGCCGGCGGCGGCGCCGCCGCCGAGACATATAAAGTAGGTCCCGGCGACAGCGAGCGCCGCGCCGGCCCAAACCGCGAGCCGCGGCATGCGGCGCATGAGGACGGCGCCGACAACCGGCACGAAGAGAACGTAGTTTGTCGTCAGAAACGCGCTTATCCCGGGTGTCGTGTACTGTATGCCGATCTGCTGGGCACTCATCGCCGCGAAAAGCGGCGCGCCGCAGGCGATGCCGGCGAGGACGGAACGGCCCGTGCACGCCCAGCCCGTGGCGCGAAAAGCGCCGCCGCGCATTCGCGAGCGCACGAATATCGCCGACAGAAGGAAGGCGCCACCCAGGATGTTGCGAAAGACCGTGACCGCGACGGGACCGAGATCGGCGGACGCGCTCTTCTGGGCAAGAAACGCCGTGCCCCAGATGAACGTTGTGACTAAGAGCAGCAGAACACCCATTTCGCCCAGGCCGTTTCAGCTGTAGTAGGAATATCGCTTTTCCAGCCGTTCCATGCCGGAGGCGACCAGATAGTTGAATATGTAGTAGAAAACCGCCGCGGCGATAAGCGGCGACATGGTGGTGTGCGCGCTCGAAAGCTGCCTCGCGATAGTGAACATTTCAGTCACTGCTATCGTGAAGGCGAGAGACGTGTCTTTCACGAGCGTTATCACCTCGTTGCCGACGGCCGGTATTACGCGCTTGATAGTCTGGGGCAGGATTATGCGAAAGAACGTCGCCCCGCAGCCCAGACCCAGCGCCTTCGCAGCCTCGTACTGGCCGCGGTCTATGGAAAGTATGCCGCCGCGGTATATCTCGGCGAAATACGCCCCGTAGTTCAGCCCGAACGCAAGCACCGTCGCCAGCAGGCGGGGATACCGCGACAGCGGCATCCCGAAGAGTATGTACGGCGCGAAGTACACGAAGATGATTTGCAGCATCAGCGGCGTACCGCGCACAATCGATATGTAGACGCGAAACAGGACCGACACGAGAGGATTGCGCGACATCCGCCCGAGCGCTATCGGGAAGCCGATCGGCAAAGCTATGGCGAGCGTGAAGACGAAAATCTCCAGGGAGACGGCCAGTCCCCCCAGGAGATCTTTTATCATCGGCCAAAGCTCCATCGCCGTCACTTGAGCAGCAGCGCGCTCGTTTCAATGCCGTATTTCTCGGCTATCTTTGCGCCGGTGCCATCGGCGAATACCGCCTTGAGGGTTTCTTCCACCTGATCCTTCAAGGCGGTATTGCCCTTCTTGAAGCCGATTCCGTACGTCTCGGTCATTATGACTTCGCCGAGCATCCTGAACTTGCCGGGCAGGTCGGCGAGCTTGCGCTTCGCCACGCCCACGTCAAGAGCCACGGCGTCGAGCGCCCCCGCGTTCAGCTCGTTGACAGCCTGGTTGTAGTTCGGTTCGACGACGAGCTCTTTGAATGTAGAGCCGAGCTTGGCGACTCCGGGCAGATTGTCGTTGCCGCCGCGCAGCGCGGTATACACGGGAGTGTCGGTCTGGACGCCGACGGTCTTGCCGGCCAAATCCGCGATGGTGTTTATAGGAGAGTCCGCCTTGACAAGGACGACCTGCGAGTTGTCGACGTACGGGCAGCTCCAGGTGTAGGCGTTTTCGCGGCCTTGGATTGTAAAGCCGTTCCATATGCAGCTTATCGAGCCGGAATTGAGCTCCATGTCTTTCGCGTCCCAGTTTATCGGATTGGCGACAAACTTCCAGCCTCTTCTGGCGCACACTTCGCGGGCCAGGTCAAGATCGAAGCCCTTGTATTCGCTGCCGTCCTTGTAGCCGTACGGGGCGAAGTCGGCGTCAAAGCCGACAACCAGCTTTGGCGTGCCGTCGTCCGGCTCGCCGCATCCGCAAATCACAGCCGCGACGGCAGCCGCAGCCGCGACACAAAGGTTCTTCTTGATGTTCATCGACTAATCCTTTCTTTCGCACCGCATTCCACCGCAAGTGCATTGATTGTAATTTTACCAAATACCGCGCCGGATTGCAACAGCGGACGAGACGAGAGGCGAGACGGGCGAGATCGTGTAGGTCCACTCGACAGGCTTTTCCGGGGCGAAGCGATACTTCCAGAGGGGGTTGGGTCCGCATGAAGCGCCGCCGAGACCGGTCTGCCGCACGTCGAGATTGACGCACACCTCCTTTCGCGGACGCAACGGGGCGCGATAGCGGTCCTCGCCGTTTTTGAAGGCCGCGAACCACAAATCCTCCCACTCGTAGTGCAAGGCCTGGAGGAAGAACGGTTCACGCGAGGAGAATCTCGCCCCTCTGCCCGCCGCGTCCGTGAACTCGGCCCAGCGCACGTCGCACTTCATCCCGCAATCCTGGGGGCGGACGTACGGCACGAACTGCCCGGCGACGGTGGACCGCCACACTCCCAAAAACGCGGAAGTCTTGCGGTCGATATAGTTCTCGTGCGGGCCGCGCCCGTAGAAGCGCATGTTCTCGAGTTCCGGCGACAGCCTCATCGACACGCCAAGCCGCGCCAGGACGGGCATTTTGCCGTAGGGCTCCGACCTGTTCCAGACTTCGATGGAGCCGTCGGCCTTGAACCGCCATTCCGTCTCGTGCTTGAAGCCGCATCCTTTCGCGCCCGCGACATCCACGACAGACTTGACTGAAGAGGCTGCGGCGACCGGCGGTTCGGGGTGGTATCTCAGTTGCGACAGCCCCGAGCCGAAGAAACTGCGCGAGCGGTCGTTCGACCACGCGTTTCCCGTGGCGATCCATTTGTCGTTGTCTGTGAACGCCCTTGCGCACGTGAGGCGCGGACCTGCGGCAAAACCCGGCGCCGGATCTTCCAACACAACCGCGCCGTCCATCTCCAGTCTGGAGAGGGTGCCTGTTTCTTTCGAGAAGCGCGCCACGGTGCCGGCGCATCTGGCGACGATGCACGTCTCGTCTTCGCTGAACGCCACCTCGCCGTCCGCGGCGGCCGCTGCGGCGGCCGGGGCCGCGTCTTCGGCGGAGGGCAGCGCAATCTGCTCCCTCGCCACCACCAGTCCGGCCGGGGCCCACGGCGCGTCCTTTCTGGTCGCGAACGAGAAATCGACGAAGAGTTCGCCATCTGCCGCCGCGGCTGCGGCCTCTGCCAGGCCTGCGGGGACCACGGTGCCTCGCGAAAGCGGCGCGATAGACGGCACGTCGATTCGCCCGGCGGCGACCTCGAACCCGTTTTTCAGGAGCCTCCACGTGCCGTCGTACTCCGACGCGTCGGTGAAAGAGTTGCGGTTCCAAAGTTCGAACGTGCCGTCGTCGCGCCGGCGGGCGGCGAGCGTACGGTAGACGTGGCCGACTTCGAGAAGTTTCGGCGTTTCGTTTCGCATCGGGTCGACGATTCCGTTGACGCAGAACGGTCCGTCGTTCGGCTGTTCGTCGAAGTCGCCGCCGTATGCGAGAATCCTCTCGGGCGAGCCGTCGTCGCCGATTCGCCCAGTCTGCTTCCATATGGCCTGGTCGACCCAATCCCATATGCAGCCGCCGACGAGCGACTCGTGGGCGTATATGACATCCCAGTATTCCTGCAGATTGCCGAGCGCGTTGCCCATCGCGTGCGCGTACTCGCACATCAAAAACGGCTTGCCGGCGGAATGCTCAGACTCGGGTCTGGAATATTTGTCTTCGAGCGTGCCGGAGCCGGGCGGCGAATCGCCCAGACGGCCGCGCTTCTCCACCCAGTCCACATCCGGATACATCCGCGAGTCGATATCCGCTAGCGTGTTGGCGCGCTCCCAATGCACGGGCCGCGACGGGTCGAGAGCTCTTACCGCGTCTATCGCATGAACGAAACAATCGCCGTGTCCGGTTTCATTGCCCATCGACCAGATCGTCACCGACGGATGGTTGCGGTAGAACTTCACCTGCCGCACGTTGCGCTCGACGATG
>CAMOXA010000052.1 GCA_946628745.1 uncultured Verrucomicrobiota bacterium
ACGGGAGATTCCCGTGCCATTCGCCGAATCCGCTGAAGGCCGAATCGCGCGAGCAGGTGGCGAGAGCCGTTCGCGAGAACGGTCTCGACTGCGGCGTGATATTCGACGGCGACGCGGACAGGGCGATGTTCGTTGACGAGTGCGGCGAATTCGTCCAGCCCGACTATCTGGTGCCGGTCGTGGCGCGTGCGACGCTAAAGAGCGCATACGCCGCGCGGCCGGCCGGCGCGCCGAAGATAATCCACGACGTGCGCACGTCCCGCGGCGCCGTCGAAGCGCTGCGCGCAATGGGCTGCGAACCGGTCATGGTGCCAGTGGGGCATGCATTCGCGAAGCCGATACTGCGCCGGATCGGCGGCGTGTGCGGCGGAGAGCTGGCGGGCCATTACTATTTCAGCGAGTTTTTCGGCTGCGACTCGGGCGTGCTGGCCGCGCTCAGGATTCTCGGCGAAATCGCCGAAGCGAAATCCGCCGGGCGTTTGTTCAGCGAAATGATGGCGCCGATCTCGGGTCGGTACGCCAATTCCGGCGAACTCAATTTCAAGGTCGCGGACAAGGACGAGGCGATACGGCGCGCTCTCGCCGTCGCGGCTGAAAGACTCCCGCGCGAGCTGTCGCGCTCGACAATGGACGGCATCCGCATCGAGTACGCCGAAGGCTGGATAAACATCCGCAAATCGAACACCGAGCCTTATCTGAGACTCATAGTCGAGTGCGACGGGAGCTCGCGCCTTGCGGACTGGACGGGGCTGCTCTCGGCGGCGATTGAATCCGCCGGCTGAAATTTTTCCCCGAGCGGGTATATTGGCCGCGCGGCAAATATGGTAGAATCTACGCATGAGTTCTATTAGAAAACTGATGTTCGCGGCTGTCGCGGCGATTGCACCGGTCGCGTTCGCCATCGTCGAAACGACATGCGACCACCCCGCGGCGCGCGAAGCGGTTCGCATAATCTCCTCTCGCGTGCCGCCGTCTGCCGGCGTTCGCCTTGAAGTCGCGGCGGGGCCGTCGCTGAAAGGCTTGAAGCACGACGGATACACGGCAGTGCGCGAAGGCGGGACTGTCGTGGTGCGCGCGGCACGCCCGCGCTCGCTCCTCTTCGCCGCTGGCGAGACCGGCCGCTGGCTCGGCGCGGGCGCGACGCCGATCGTGCGCGATCCCGCTTTCAAGACGCGCATGCTCAACGAGACGGGTTCGTCGCGGCCGCCTGCGGAATGGATCGCCGCGACAGGCTGCAACGCCGTGCATCTGGCGCGCAACGCGAAGCCGCGCGAGGTCGACGCCTGGAAGCAGGCCGATGTCGAAGTCTACGCCTTTCTCTACGGATGCAATCCGCTGAAGTGGAACGCGAAGAGCTGCGAGGACTGGCTCGCCGGCCACCCGTCCGCCCGCGGCGTCGACCGCGGCAGGTCGTGGGAGAAGGGCGTCATGTGCCCCTCGGACGAGGCGACATGGCGGTTCTTCGCGGACAAGGTGCGCGCCGTCGCGACCGCGGCGGACTACGACGGCATCGTCGTCACGTTCTGGGACGATTATGGGCTCTACTGCGGTTGCGAGCGGTGTCGCGAAACGGGCCTCGACAAGTTTCCGGCCGAAATCGCGGCGATCGTCAAATGCTTTGAATCGGCGCTGAAGCCCCTCGGCAAAAAACTGATAGTCCGCACGTGGGCGAGCGGCGCGCCGCACTTCCTGCGCGACGAATGGGTGCACGCGCCGGGATACTCCGGACCGGACGACGCCATCGCGACATGGGGCCGGGCTTTCGCGGAATCGTCGCCGGACACGGTGTTCCAGACCAAGGTGTACAACTGCGACTGCCAGCCGGACGCGCCGTTCTCGCTTCTCCTGGGCCGCGCGGCGGGCAGGACCGAGATGGCCGAATGGCAGATAACGGGCCAGACGGTCGGCTTGCAGTGGCTGCCCGCGTCTGTTGTGGACCACACGCGCCGCACGATGTCCCGCGCGTTCGAACTGACCGGCCCCGAAGGGGGAGTGTGCCTTTACGCCGGCGGCTACCAGAACCGCGGCTACGAGGCGCTGGACGATGTGGTCAACTCGGTGAACATCCATGCATGGCGGCAGCTGTCGTGGAATCCCGGCGATGATGTCGAGAAGATATGGCGGGAATGGGCGGCGCCCATATACGGCGAAGACGCGGAGGCCGCGGTCGCGGCGATGAAACTCAGCGAGCCGGCGAGCGTCGCGGCGTTTTCTCCGCTCGGCCTCGGCGCCCCGACAGAATCGCGCTTCGCCGGCACGGTCCGGCGCCGCGAAGATTTGCTGCGGTACACGAACAGGCAGTATCCCGATGCCGAGCGGACCGCGGTCGCGGCGCTCGCCCCGACGAAGGAGAACATCGCCAGGGTCGTCCGGGAGAAGACGATGTGGCTCGGCCCGCTCGCCGAGGCCCGCTCGCGTCTCGGCGCCGGCGCCGCGAGCGCCGAACTCGCCCTGCGTCTGGAATGGCTGGAGGCCCAGCTCGTCGTGGCCCGCGCGCTCGACGGCGCGCTCTGGCGCTACCGCTATCTGCGCCATCTCAGGGACATGGCGACAACTGATGCGGAGACGATGCGCGAAATCGAGGCCGATTTCGAGACCGTGCGCAAGAACGGCCAGAACCTCTTTCGCCACACGCCATCTCTCAGGCTGAGCTGCTATGGCGAGCCGCTCGGCGAGCGGGATGTCTCGCTGAGAAGCCCTGTTCCGCTCATGCGCGACATCATGACAAACGCTCTCGAGTGCGTCGAGCGCATAGCCGGGCCGGAATGGAGAGAGCGCAGATGACGAAACTCGCAGTCCTCGCCGCGCTCCCCCTCGCGCTTCTGGCGGCGCCCGCCGACGATGTGCTCTCGCCGCGCGAGTTTCTGCGCCAGCCGCCCGAGGCCGACGCACAGAGGACTGAATGGAAGGTTCGCGGCGTCGTCACCTTCGTCTCGAACATCGACGGCAGCTTCGCCGTCGCGCCGCAGGACAATCCGCGGCACGCCGGCGTGGTGGTGGCGATACCGAAAACCGCGTCCCCCCCGGAGCCCGGCGATCTCGTCCAGGTCGCCGGCCGCGCCGTCCGCCGCAACACACTGCCTTCGATAGACGCCGGACACGTCGACGTGATCCGCCGCACCACCTTGCCTGTCGGCGCGGTTTCGAAGCAGGCGGACTTCCGCCGCGGGCTTCTCTTCAACAGGCGCATTTCGCTTACCGGCACCGCGAGCGAGCTGAATGTCGAAGCCACCCCCGACGGACCCGTCACGTCGATGTACATCATGCTCGAAGACTACCTCGCGTGCGTAAGAGTGCCGGGGGCCGTCAATGAGGACGAAATCCTCGGCCGCCCCGTGCGCGTCACCGGCTTCGCGTACAACAAGTATTCCGGCGACGGCCGGTTCGTCGATCCGGAGATGGAGCTTTCGGGGACGGACGCCATCGACATTCTCGACGAGGACAAAGGCGAAGGCGTCGTGACCGCCCTCGTGTACATCCTGAGCGGCGCCGTCCTCGTTTCGCTCGGTTCGCTGTTCATGCTCTGGCGGCGCGACGTCAGAGTGCGCCGCGAAATCGCGGTCGTCGCCGCCGAGCGCCGCCGCATGGCCGCCGATCTGCACGACACGATCGAACAGCATCTCGCGGGCGCCAATCTCCTCGCCGCCGGAGTGCTCGCGCTGGAAGACGCGCCGCCGGACGTCGTCGACGCAATGAAAACCCTGACCGGGCTTCTCGCCAACGCCAAGGCCGAGGTGCGCAGCGCCGTCATGAACCTCAGGAGCGCCGATGCCATCGGCAAGTCCCTCGCGGAATCTCTGGACGAGATCGCCGGCGCGCTCGAAAAGACAGGCGTCAACACCCGCAAGTTGCTGCGCGGACTGCCGGAGGGCTTTTCGGAAAGCGAAGTCCAGGACATACTGCTCATCGTGCGCGAAGCCACCACGAACGCGCTCAAGCACGGCAAGGCCCGCACCATCGTCTTCACTTCGGATCCCGCCCCGGACGGCGGCTGCATCCTCAGGGTCCTCAACGACGGCGCGCCGTTCGAGCCCGACGCGGCGCTTGGCCCGGAGACCGGGCACTACGGGCTTTCAGGCATGCGCGAGCGCGCCCTGAGATGCAAGGCGTCGTTGAACTGGGGGCGGACCGGAAAGTGGACTTATGTCGAACTTCGTTTCGGCCCGGGAGGCAGATCATGATAAGAGTTGTGGTGATAGACGACCATGCGGTCGTACGCATGGGTTTGAAATACGTCCTTGGAGTAAAAAAGGGCGAGTTCGAGTTTCTCGGCGAGTGGCCGGGCGGCGTCGGTGCAGTCGATTTCGTCAAGCGCACCGACCCCGACATCGTCCTTCTCGACATCCGCATGCCGGACAAGGACGGCATTGCAGTGCTGAAGGAGCTTCTTGCCGAGCGTCCCGGACAGAAGGTCGTGATGCTCACCACGAGCGACGCGGACAACGACGTCTACACGTCGCTTGAAATAGGGGCCAGAGGCTATCTGCTCAAAGACCGCGACGCGACCGACATAACGAAAGCCCTTGTGACGGTCTACAACGGCGGCCGGTTCGTCCCGCCGCCTGTGATGGAGCTGTACCGCAAGCGCCAGATGACGCCGAATCTGACGCCGCGGGAGAAGGAGGTTCTCGTGAATCTGCACGAAGGCATGACGAACGAGGCTATCGCCGCGAAGATGGGCGTTACCAAAGACGCCGTCAAGCTGCATCTTAAGAACGTGTTCAACAAACTGGACGTAAACGACCGCGTCAGCGCCGTACGCGAGGCGTACCTGCGCGGGTTCATACGATAAAACGAAAGGACGAAGAAGATGAAACATGCAGTAGCGACGGCATATGCCGCGTTGTTTGCCGTGCTGGCCGCCGTGCAGGCACTGGCCCGCGAAACAGCCGACTTCTGTGATGGATGGGAATTCTCCCGCGACCGCGAAACGTGGCGCGCCGTCGACGTGCCGCACGACTGGGCCGTCGAAGGCCCCTTCGAGCCGGAAGGCGACCCCGACACCGGCAAGCTACCGTGGAAGGGCGTAGGCTGGTACCGTAAAAACATCGTCCTCGATTCCGCGCCGAAGGACCGCCGCGTCTTTCTGGATTTCGACGGCGTCATGTGCGACGGCACGGTGTATGTCAACGGCCAGCCGTGCGCGCGGCAGCTCTACGGCTATCTCGGCATGCGCGCCGATGCGACGCCGTATCTTTTCGCAGGCACAAACACCGTTCTCGTCAAGGCCGACACGACGAAGCTCTTCTCGCGGTGGTATCCGGGGGCGGGCATGTACAGGCGCGTCAGGAAGATCGAGACAGGCAACGTCTATCTTGAGGACGGCGATCTCGCCGTAAGACCTCTAGTCCCGAAGAAATCGGACGGCCGCACGTGGCAGGTTCGCGTCAGCGGATCGGTCGCGAGCCGCCGCCTCGCCGACACGCACGTTCTCATCAGCGTCGAACTCAAGTCGCCAAAGGGCGAAACGGTCGCGAGCGGAGGCGCCGGGACGCATGTCGCCATGTGCGGGAAGGGCGATTTCACCGTGAACCTTTCAGTCCGCGACCCGGAGCTTTGGGATATGAAACCGGGCGCCGCGCTCTACACCGCGGTCGTCTCGGCCGCCGCCGCGGACGGGAAGGACAAGGACTCCGTGTCGGTCAGGACCGGCTTTCGCACCTTTCACTTCGACGCGGAAAGCGGCTTCTACCTGAACGGACGCCACGTGCAGCTCAAGGGCTCGTGTCTGCACTCCGACCTCGGTATTCTCGGCATGGCGTTCAACCGTTCGGCGATGCGCCGCGAGCTCGACGCGCTCGTCGACATGGGCGTGAACGCGCTGAGGACGTCCCACAACCCGCCGTCGCCGGAGCTTCTGGACATGTGCGACGAGATGGGTATTTTCGTATGGGACGAGTGTTTCGACAAGTGGAACGACACGTGCGGGCGCGGCGACGCGCCGCTTGAGGAATTCGTCGCCGGCAAGCTCGCCGAGTTCGTCCGCCGCGACCGCAACCATCCCTGCGTTTTCGTCTGGTCGATCGGCAACGAAATTTCTCCTGGCAGGGCGTGTCCGCCCGGCCAGGAGCATTGGGGCAGCTCGCCCGCCGTCGGCACGAGCGCGGAGCGCTGCGCGCGCTTTCGCGAAGTCGTGCGCTCGCTCGACCTCGGACGTCCGGTCGGCATCGGCAGCTGCTTCCCCGACGCGGCGACGAAAGGCGACTACGCGCCGCTCGACTTGACCGGGTGGAACTACGGCGAACGCTACGCCAACATGCGAAAGCGCTACCCCCGCAAGCCGCTCGTGTATTCGGAGTCCGCCTCGGCGCTTTCGGACTGGGGCCATTACGCCGCCGCGACGCCTAAGCACAAAACGGACTATGACGCCGCCGCGTTCTCGGTGGATTCCTACGACCGCAACGCCGCGCCGTGGAGCGACATTCCCGATCACGAGTTCGAGCGGATGGAGCGCGACCGTTTCATCGCCGGCGAGTTTGTCTGGACCGGCGTCGATTATCTCGGCGAGCCCACGCCGTTCGCGAGAAATCCGGTCAACGGCAGGAATATCGCCAGGCGCGACCTCGCGCGCAGCTCGTACTTCGGCGTATACGACCTCTTGTGCCTGCCGAAGGATCGCGTGTGGCTGTACCGCTCGTACTGGCGCGACGATGTCTTTACTCTGCACATAGTCCCGGACCACTGGAACTTTCCCGAGAAGGCCGGCCAAAGCGTTCCAGTCTACGTCTACACGAGCGCGGACGAGGCGGAGCTTTTCCTGAACGGCGTCTCGCTCGGCCGCCGCCGCAAGGACCCTAAAGCGACTTTCAAGACCGGCTACTACGATGTGATGCCGCGCTACAGGCTTATATGGGACGCCGTCGCCTACGAGCCGGGCGAACTCAAGGCGGTGGCCTACGGCGCGGACGGCGCCGCGCTCGGCGAGGAGACGGTGCGCACCGCGCTCGACGCGGCGGCCGTCGTGCTCAGGGCCGAGAGCTCTCAACTGCCGGACGACGGCCGCGAATTCGTGTTCGTCGAGGTCTCGCTCGCGGACGCGAACGGCGTGAGGGTGCCTCGCGACAACAGGCGCGTCTCTTTCTCCGTCGAGGGACCGGCGCGCATCGTCTCGGTCGGCAATTCGAATCCGCGCGGACTCGACAGCTTCAAGGAAGTTTCGTCGCACCCGCTCTACAACGGACGTGCGGGGCTGTACATAAGCCGGACGGGAAAGGGCGCGGTGAAGTTGACGGCTTCCGCCGATGGACTCGCGTCCGCCGCGGTGCGGTTCGACTGACGAACGAAACGGAGCGGGGCTGTGAAGGGACTTTCGAGAGTGGCTTGGCCGTCGGTCGTGTTCGCGATCGCGCTCGCCGTGTTTTCCGTCTCCGTCACGCGCTCGCACCTCGCCCTGGACGACTGGGGCTATGTATACGGGTGCCCGTTCGTCAAGGACGGACTCTCCTGGGCGAACGTCCGCGCGGCGTTCACGACGCTTGGACACGGCGGCATATGGATGCCGCTCACCTACATGACATACATGGCCGACATAAGCGCCTTCGGACAAGGCTGGATCGCGCATCATGCCGTGAATGTCGTCCTGCATGCCATTAACGCGGTGCTGCTCTTGCATTTCGTGGCCGCAGTCGCAGGCAGGCTCCTGCCCGAGGGGCGCGGCGTGTCGATTGCCGCCTGCGCGGTCGCTACGCTGCTTTGGGCGTGCAGTCCGGTCCGTGCCGAGGCTGTCGCCTGGGTCGCGTCGCGAAAGGAGGAGCTGTGGACCCTCTTCGCGCTGTGCGGAATCATGGCCTGGGTGCGGTGGCTGGAGAAAGGACGGCTCGCCTTTTATGCCGCCTCGCTCGTCTTCTTCGCGCTCGCGAGTCTCTCGAAGCCGACGGCGATGTGTCTCGCGCCGCTCGCTTTGATCGTCCATGCGCTCGTCGTCGGGAAAACGCGCCGCGTCGGTTTTTATTGGTACTTGCCGGTGTTCGCGATTGCGGCGGCGACAGGCGCGATAGCGATTTTCTCCCAGACGCATCCCGAAGGCGCCGCGCCTGTCGAGATATACACGGCCCCGTTCTGGTGGCGGCTCCTTAACGCGGCGGTCGCCTCGGGCGTGTATCTGCTGCAGTCCGCAGTGCCGTACGGCGTCTATTTCGACTGGCGAGAGGTTCCCGGCGGATGGCCGCTCTGGTCCGCCGCCGGACTTGCCGCGCTCGCTTTGGCGATCGCCGCGCTTGTCATGGTCCTGCGGCGGGCGGCGGACCGCGGCTTGAGGCGCATCGTGCTTTTAGCCGCGCTGTGGTTCGCGGCGTCGCTCTTGCCAGTTCTCGGTATCTTCGGTGCTGTCGGCGACAATGCGCTCGCCTGCCGCTATGCGTACCTGCCGTCGATGGCCGTCGCGGCGGTTGCGGCGTACGTGCTGTCGGCGGTCAAGCGCCCGCGCGTCCGCGCGGCGTCGCTTTTTGCCGCGACTGCGCTTGCCGCGGCGAACGCCGCGCTCGCTGCGAATGCCGCCAGGTCGTTCGAAAACGACGAGACGCTTGCCGAACGCACTCTAAAATGCGACCCGGACAACTGGCGGGCGCTGCGGACGCTCGGCCGCACTCTCGCCGCGAGGGAAGGGCGCATGGACGAAGGCATCGACATGCTCAAGCGCAGTCTCGCGCTCCGCCGGAGCCAGCTCACGGCGGACTCCCTCGCCTATCTCCTCGCCTGTCGCGGCGCGGACGGCGACTTTGACGAAGTGCGGCGCATGGCGAAGGCGGTTCGCAAGCGCCCCGGTCTGGACCGCAGCGGAATGATGCACGACGCGCTCGGCGTGGTCGAGATGCGCGAGGGCGACTGGGAGCTTGCCGCGAAGGATTTTTCGGCGTCGCTTGTCGCGCCCGAGAGGACTTACACGAATATCCACACGATGCTGAACCTCGGCTTGTCGCTCGCGAACGCCGGCAAGAGGGCGGACGCTGTGTTGATTCTCGTCAAGCTTCGCGGCGTTGCCGACCGACAGGTTCGCGACCGCGCGCTCGAAGCGCTGGACGTCATCAAATCGCGGCGGCCCTGCCGGTTCGAGTGGCGTTGACGCGTCGGGTCCCGCTCCTGGCATCAAATCCCATATCCATTTCGCCCTTTCCGCGTCACTTTACCTGCCACTTCAGCCCGTTTTACCTGCC
>CAMOXA010000053.1 GCA_946628745.1 uncultured Verrucomicrobiota bacterium
AGGCGTCGCGGCGGTTCTCGGCCTTGCGGCGAACTATTTCGTGTGCTTCAGCTGCGAGATACTGCACTGCGACGTGTTCGGCTTGAAGTTCCATCCGTTCCTCCTCGGAGGCATCGGGCTTGTCGTGTGCGTCGCCGTCTCGCTTGCCGCGTCGTTCATCCTCAACGAGAAGGGGCGCGACTTGAAAGGCTTGACGCTCAAAACCCTGGACAAGGCGCCGGACGCCGGCAAATAGGCATCTACCCGAACGGGTAGGGTCGACCTACGCGGAAATTTGATATTATATACACCATGAATATGCAAAAAACGATAAGCACGATGGGCGTCTTTGCCGCTATTGCGGCTTTCGCGGCGCCGGTAACGGTAAAACTGGGCGACAAGACTGCAGGCCACCCCGTTCCTGAATCTCTGTGGGGAATCTTCTTCGAGGACATAAACTGGGCGGCGGACGGCGGTCTTAGTGTCGAGATGCTTGCCAACGGCGGCTTTGACTGGATGCAGCACGACCGCGAGAAGTGGAACTGCCATGAAGACGGCTGGGAGCCGGACTTTCGCAACGGCGGCATGGCCCGGCTCTCGTTCCAGATGGGGGCGCCCGTCCATCCAAACACCGCGCGCCATCTTCGCATCGAGTCGTTTGGCGCGGGTCTCGCCGGCGTACGCAACCGCGGCCTCGACGGGATGTGGGTCGTGGACGGCGAAGAGTACCGCCTGAAATTCGACTGGCGCGAGATTCGCCGCGACGGCATCGACTGGGCGCTCGGCGCGTGGACGCGCTTTGACAAGACGGTCAAGCTGACCTCCGGCGGCATCGAACTTCGCGTCGGCCCGGCGATTGCAAAGGTCGAGCCTGCGAAAGACGGCCGCGTCAGCTTCTCTCTCCTTGTAGAAGGCCGCCGCACCGTCGAGTTCGACAATGTGAGCCTCAAACCGGTCGGCCCGCGTCTCGTCCGCGCCGGCCTGCGCAAGGATCTCGTCGACAAGCTCGACGCCCTCAAGCCCGCGTTTGTACGCTTCCCGGGCGGATGCATCGTCGAAGAAGGCGATTTCCAGCACTGGTACGACTGGCGCCGCACGGTCGGCCCGAGGGAGCGCCGCGAGTGCATTCTCAACCGCTGGGTCAGGCCCAACGCCCCTTATTGGGAGACGTTCGACGTCGGCTACTACGAGTATTTCGTCCTTTGCGAGGAGCTCGGCGCCGAGCCGCTGCCGATCTGCCTGTCCGGTCTCACGTGCCAGTTCCAGCGTCCGGCGCAGCTTTGCGCCGTCGAGGATGCGGACCTTTTCGCCGACGTAATTCTCGAACTTATCGAGTTCGCAAATGGCGGCGTGGATACTGCATGGGGCAGGGTGCGCGCCGAAATGGGCCACCCCGCGCCGTTCAATCTCAAGATGGTCGGCATCGGCAACGAGAACTGGGACAAGGAGTTTTTCGACCGCTACGAGCCCATCGTCAAGATCGTCCGCAGCCGCCATCCCGAGATAAAGATCGTAGGCTCTTCCGGCCCGGCCCCCGAGGACAATAGGTTCCACTATGCCTGGAACCGCATCACCAAGGATACTGCCGATCTCGTAGACGAGCACTACTACATGCCGCCAGAGTGGTTCCTCGCGGCGGCGACGCGCTACGACAACTACGACCGCACCGGCAAGCCGAAGGTCTACGCCGGCGAGTACGCGTGCCATCACGATGTAAAAGGCAAAAAGGAGAATACTCATTGGAGCGCCATATGCGAGGCGGCCGCGATGACGGGTTTCGAACGAAATTCCGACGTGGTCGCGATGGCCAGCTACGCGCCTCTTTTTTCCCGCGAAGGACACCACCAGTGGTCCCCAGACCTTATATGGTTCAACGGCACTGAAAGCTGGGTGACGCCCAACTACTACGTCCAGCAGCTGTTCTCGTGCAACCGCCCCGATTTCGAGCTGCCGGTCGAGGTGAAAGGCGCAGAGCGCTTCTACGCCTGCGCCGGAACCCGCGGCGGCGAGACGATCGTAAAGCTCGTCAACGCAACGGATGAAGTCCGCAGCGTCAAGGTCGAAGGCGTGCGCGGCGACGCGGTTGTCACCGTGCTTGCGGCCGGCATGAACGACATGAACCGCCGCGGCAGCGAGAAGATTCGCCCGGTAGAAAGCAAGGGCCTCTTTACCGGCGAAATATCCGTTCAGCCGTTCAGCTTGACGGTGGTCGCCGTGAAGCAGCCCTGAAGGGAGAAGCCAGACATGAAATCCGCAGCGCTCGTTCTTCTCGCAGCCATGGCCGCCCATGTTTCGGCGGCGGGCGACAAGGCGTACCTGTTCTCCTATTTCACCGACAAGGCATACGGCGGCAGGAAAGGCGAGGCTGCGGGTTTGCACCTTGCATATTCATACGACGGACTGAAGTGGACGGCGCTCAACGGCGACCGTCCGCTTCTCGTGCCGGAGGTCGGCAAGGACAAGCTCATGCGCGACCCGTCGCTCGTCCGCGGGCCTGACGGCACGTTCCATCTCGTCTGGACGTCGAGCTGGCACGACCGCATAATCGGCTACGCCTCGTCGAAGGATCTGTTCAACTGGAGCGGGCAGAGGGCGATTCCTGTCATGGAGCACGAGCCGGAGGCTCGCAACAGCTGGGCGCCGGAGCTTACATGGAACCCCGACGACGGCCGCTTCTACATATACTGGGCGACGACCATCCCCGGCCGCCATTCGCCGATTCCCGGCATGGAGGCCAAGGAGGACAAACTCAACCACCGCATCTACATGACATCGACGAAAGACTGGAAGGACTTCGCCAAGACGCGGATTTGGTTCAACCCCGGTTTCAGTGCGATCGACGCGGCGCTTGTGCGCGTCGAAGGCGGCGAGAAGAAGTGGCTGATGGTCGTCAAAAACGAGAACCACACCCCCGTCGAAAAGAATATCAGGACCGTGTGGATCGACGATCTCTCGAAGGATGTGCCGGTCGACGGCGTCAGCCGGCCGATAACCGGCAATTGGGTGGAAGGGCCCGCGCCGCTCGCGGTCGGCGAGTCGATAATCGTCTATTTCGATTGCTACAGGCGTCACTGCTACGGGGCGGTCAGAAGCGACGACAAGGGCAGAACTTGGCGCGACATAAGCGGCGAGATCAGCATGCCCAAGGGTATGCGCCACGGTACCGCGCTCGCCGTAGACAAGGATTTTGTCGACACTCTTGTCGCGGCGGACGCCGCAAGAGCCGGCACGTCCGGCGGGCGATGAAGAAATGAAAGCTAAAACATTCATAGACCAGGTTGTGGTTCAGGTGCGCTCCGGTCGCGGCGGCGACGGCTCGATGTCGTTTCGCCGCGAGGCGCTTGTGGAGTTCGGCGGGCCGGACGGCGGCGACGGCGGCCGCGGCGGCGACGTGGTGTTCAAGGCGTCGGAGCATGTGAACTCGCTTCTTTCGCTCTACTACGACCCGAAGTGCTTCGCGCAGGACGGCGGTCCTGGCCAGAGCCAGAAGATGTTCGGCAAGCGCGGCAAGGATCTCGTCATACCCGTGCCGCTCGGCACCGAGGTGTACGACGAGGATACAGGCCTGCTCGTGGCCGACATAACGGAGCCCGGCCAGGCTGTCATCGTCGCAAAGGGCGGCGCGGGCGGTTTCGGCAATGTCCATTTCAAGTCGTCCGTCAACCAGGCCCCGACCGAGCACACTCCCGGCGGCGAGCCCGAGGAGCGGCGTCTCAGGCTGGAGCTCAAGACAATCGCCGACGCCGGCTTTCTGGGCTTTCCAAACGCAGGCAAGAGTTCGCTCTTGACCGTTTTGTCATCGGCCACTCCGAAAATCGCGAGCTATCCGTTCACGACCCTCAACCCCATGGTCGGCACCGTCGTCTACGACGACTGGGCCAAGATAGCCCTCGCAGACGTGCCCGGAATCATCGAGGGCGCGGCCAGAGGGGTGGGCCTCGGGCTCGCGTTCCTCAAACATCTTGAACGTTCCAAGGTTCTCGTGTATGTTCTGGACATGGCCGGGACGGACGGACGCGAGCCGTGGCGCGACTACGAGATACTCAAGAAGGAGATAGACGAATACTCGGTCGAGCTCGCCGAGAGGCCCATGCTCGTCGTCGCCAACAAGATGGACGTAGAGGCCTCCCGGGAGAATTTCGAAAGGTTCGTCCGCGAGACCGGCGTAAGACCGATTCCCGTTTCGTGCTCCACGCGCGAGGGGCTGGACGAATTCAAGACGGCTCTTCGCGAAGTGGTCAAGCCAAAGACGAAATTCCACCATGCCCATGCGGAACGTGCGCTGGATCTATCAGAGATGCCCGATACGACCGGCGAGGAGATACCGGCCGAGGCATTGAAATTCGCGACGTTCCTCAAGCTTGAAAAGCCGAAGGCGAAGAGCCATCCGTCGCGGGGCAACATACATTAAGGAGTGAGACTATGAAGAAATGGAATGTGGCGAGCGTCCGCGCGGCGAAGGGCGTCAGAAAGCTTGGTTGCTGCACGGCGTACGACGCGTGTTTCGCCAGACTTGCAGACGAGGCGGGCGTTCCGATTCTGCTCGTGGGCGATTCCATGGGCATGACGATGCTGGGCTACGATACGACGCTGCCGGTCAAACTTGAGGAGACTGTTTCGGCTACCGCCGCGGTCGCCCGCGCCGCGAAGGACGCGATGGTCGTCGCGGACATGCCGTTCGGCAGCTACCAGTGCGGCGACGACCTCGCCGTGGCGAACGCCGTAAAGTGCATACAGGCAGGTGCCGACGCGGTCAAGCTAGAAGGCGGCGCACGGGTCGCAGGGCTTATACGCAGGCTTGTCGATTCGGGCATCCCCGTTCTCGCGCATGTCGGCATGACGCCGCAGAGCGTGAACGAGTACGGCGGCTTTAAACGCCAGGGCAAGACCCGCGAGGCGGCAGATCGCGTCCTCGCCGATGCAAAGGCGGTCGAAGAGGCCGGCGCTTTCGCCGTCACGCTCGAGTGCATCCCGTCCGAACTCGCGGCGGAAATAACGGCCGCGCTGAAAATCGTCACTGTCGGCATAGGCGCGGGACCGGTGTGCGACGCGCAGTGGCTTGTGATGCACGATCTGCTGGGACTGAACGAGAAGGCGCCGTCTTTCGTGAAGCAGTACGCGCAGCTGGCCGGTGACGTGCGCAATGCTTTCGCCGCCTATGTGGAGGAGGTCGCTGCAGGCGTCTTCCCGGCAAGGCGATGAGGATTCTGCTCCATACGTGCTGCGGACCTTGCGCGAGCGCGTGCGTCCCGCGTCTCGCGAGCGAAGGCCATGAAGTGGCGATGTTTTTTTCCAATTCCAACATAGACACCGCCGCCGAGTTCGAGAAGCGCAAGGGCGAGGCCTGCAAGCTCGCCGCGGCGGACGGCGTCGCCATCGCGGTCGACAGGTACGATCACGAGGAGTGGCTTCGCGAGGTCGCCGCCGGTTTCGAGAACGAACCGGAGAAGGGCGCGCGCTGCGAGAGATGTTTTCGATACAGTCTGCGCAGGGCCGCGCGCCACGCCGCCGAAAACGGATACGACGCCTTCGCGACATCGCTTACAGTCTCGCCCCACAAGTCTTCCCCCGTCGTGTTCGCCGCCGGCGACGCTGCCGCGGAGGAAACGCCCGGCGCGGTGTTTCTGCACGAGGACTTCAAAAAGCGCGAAGGATTCAAGCTGTCGGTGCGCCGCGCGGCTGCTCTCGGACTCTACAGGCAGTCGTACTGCGGGTGCGAGTTCTCCCGCCGCGCAGTCGCCGCGCGCAAAGAAAACGGACGCTAAACTGTGGCGCGTCCGCCGTGGATGTGCTATACTATTCAACACATGAAGATTCTAGTTTTGAACGGGCCGAACCTTAATCTGCTCGGCATGAGGGAGCCGGAGCTGTACGGAGATCGCACATACGCCGATCTCGTCGCATTCTGCGGCAGAATCGCCGCCGGGTCGGGCGTCGATGTCGATGTCCGCCAGACCAACCACGAGGGAACCCTCGTGGACTGGATCCAGGAGGCGCGCGGGACATTCGACGCGCTTGTGCTGAACGCCGCGGCATACACCCACACTTCGGTCGCCGTTCTGGACGCGCTCAAGGCGACGCGGATTCCGACGGCCGAGGTCCATCTGACCGAGCCAAAGTCGCGCGAGGACTTCAGGCGCGTTTCTTATGTCGGGATGGCCGCAGAGAAGACGTTCTCGGGACGCGGGTTCGAGTCGTATGCCGACGCGATACGCTATTTCGCGGCGAAGGGGGCGTGAGAGAATGCCGCTTTACGAATACGAGGCGAAAGATCCGGCGAAAGGTTGCGCGAAGTGCCGCGGCGGTTTCACCGTCATGCAGTCGCTGAAGGACGATCGCCTGGAGAAGTGCCCGGAATGCGGCGCGCCGGTTTATCGCGTGATATGCGCCCCGGGCCTTGCGCACTCCAAGACGGACCTCCATTACAGGGCAAAGCGCGCGGGCTTTCACACTCTCAAGCGCGTCAACAAGGGAGAATACGAGAAGATCTACTAGACTGGAAGGGACAAATCAAGATCATGAGCGAATGCAATCACAATTGCGCCGATTGCGCATCGAAGAAAGACGGTTCCTGCAAGAGCGGAACCGACTTCAGGGCACCCGCCAACAAGCGCTCGAGCATAAAGCGCGTAGTGGCCGTCATGAGCGGCAAGGGTGGCGTCGGCAAAAGCCTAGTCACCGAGCTTCTGGCGGTCGCGGCGGCGAGGCGCGGACTAAAGACCGCTATTCTCGACGCGGATATAACGGGGCCGTCGATACCTGTAGCGTTCGGAATCGCCGAGCGTGCGACTTCCGACGGCGACGGAATATTCCCCTGCCGCAGCCAGAGCGGCATCGGCGTCATGTCGCTGAATCTGCTCGTCGACAATCCGAAAGACCCTGTCGTCTGGCGCGGCCCGGTTATCGCGGGCGCGGTCAAGCAGTTTTGGAGCGATGTCGTCTGGGGCGACGTGGACGTGATGTTCGTCGACATGCCGCCTGGCACCGGCGACGTGCCGCTGACGGTTTTCCAGTCGCTGCCGATTGACGGCGTCGTGGTCGTCACCACGCCTCAGGACCTCGTCTCGCTCATTGTCGAAAAAGCGGTTCGCATGGCGGATTTGATGAAGGTGCCGGTAATCGGCCTCGTGGAAAACATGAGCTCGTACAAATGCCCGGACTGCGGCAAAGTCCACCGGATATTCGGCGGCGAGGGAGCCGGCAGAATGGCCGCCGCGCACGGCATAGCCGCCACGGCGTCGCTGCCGATCGACCCGCAGCTCGCGGAACTTGTCGACGCCGGCCGCGTGGAAGACGCTGACACGTCCGGAATAGACGGAGTGCTTGACGCCGCAGTATCCGGAAAGAAAGGAGAATGAAAATGGCGCAGTTGATAGTGGCTCTCGACGTCCAGACGCGTGCCGAGGCCGTGGAGAAAGTAAAGGCGATAGGCGACGGCGTCGGCTTTTACAAGATCGGTCTCGAACTTTTCACGGCCGAAGGGCCTGATGTCGTCAAAGCGGTGAAAGATCTTGGCAAGAAGGTGTTTCTCGACTTGAAGTTCCACGACATCCCGCGCACAGTCGAACGCGCCGTCCGGTCGGGCGGCAAACTGGGCGTGGATCTGATGACGATCCATTCTGTCGGTGCGGGCGCGATGATCCGCGCCGCGGTCGAGGCCGCCGCCGAGTTCGGCGAGGCGGGTCCGAAGATTCTCGCCGTGACGGTTTTGACGTCTCTCGACCAGAACGATCTCGCCGATGTCGGGATCGTCGGCAGAACGCCCGCCGAGCAGGTCGCGGCGATGGCCCGCTTCGCGACGGAAAACGGAGCCCACGGTCTCGTCTGTTCGCCGATGGAGGTGGGGTCTCTGTCGAAATCCCTAAGGGCCGGGACCTTGTTCGTGACTCCCGGCGTTCGCCCGGCGGGAGCCGCCGTCGGCGATCAGAAGCGCGTGGCGACCCCGGCGGATGCCGTCCGCGACGGCGCCACACATCTTGTCGTGGGCCGTCCGATACTCGCCGCGAGCGATCCTGTCGCCGCCGCGCGCTCGATACTCGCCGAGATGGGAGGCGCGGCATGACCGGGACGCGCAGGCAGGCCCGCGAATGGGCCATACAGATGCTGACTGCGGCGGATCTCAATCCGCCGGACGATGTGCACAAGTTCATCGAGGCTTTCTGGGAGGAGCTCGCTTCCCTTGACGAGAACGAAGGACGAGCGACGGCGAAGGGCAAACTGCGCGCATTCGCCGAGGAGCGCGTAACCGGCGTTCTCGCGCATCTTCAGGAAATCGACGGCGTGCTGGTGCCGCTTCTCGACAACTGGGACCTGTACCGGCTCGGCACGGTCGAACGCTGCGTCCTCAGAATGGGAGTCTGGGAGCTAACCAACACCGACATTCCGAAACCGGTGGTGATCAACGAGGCGATCGATCTCGCCAACTGGTTCTCGTCGCCGAAGTCCCGCACTCTCGTCAACGCCGTTCTTGACAAATTCGCCAAGCAGGCTGGAGGCTGACGTGAAAGGGCTGCCGGCGGACGCCGGATTCATGCAGAGGGCGCTTGTCCTTGCCGGGCGGGGACTCGGCCATACGCGTCCGAACCCCGCGGTCGGCGCTGTTGTCGTCCTCGACGGCAAAATCATCGGCGAGGGCTGGCACAAGAAGGCCGGCGGCGACCATGCCGAAGTCGCCGCGATAAAGAACGCGCGGCGCCGCGGCGCGAAAACGTTGACCGGCGCGACACTCTATGTCACGCTCGAGCCATGTTCCAAGCCGGGCCGCGTCGGCGCGTGCACGGATGCGATAATCGCGGCCGGAATCTCGC
>CAMOXA010000054.1 GCA_946628745.1 uncultured Verrucomicrobiota bacterium
GCCTCTCCGCGTCGTGTTGGGTGCCACCCGAGGGCCGTCGAGGTGGCAGGTAAGACGGGTTGAAGTGGCAGGTAAGACGGGTTGAAGTGGCAGGTAAAGTGGGTTGAGGTGGCAGGTAAAGCGACGCGAGGCGGTAGCCGGGCTCGCGCCTCAATGCCTGTATTTGGCGAACTTCTTAAGCACGGTTTCGCCCTTCTTGTTGAACCAGCTATAGCCGCTCTTTCTCTTGGGGTCGATTTCGTCTATGCTGCGTTTGGGTTCGCCGGAGCGGTCGCAGAAGAACGGGCGGCACTCCTTGAAATCGTAGAATCTCGCCCAGCGCCCGTCTTCGAGGCGCGTCTTGCGGAACCACTCCGCGGCGCCGCTCACGGCAGCGACGACTTCCGGCGAAGGATTCTCGAGCGTCATCAAAAACACCGTCATATCCGCGGACTCCTGCGAGCAGAACGACGCGAGCTCGTACGCCCTGCCGCCGACCGGCGCGAGCGTCTCGCGGTCGTGCTGCTGGCACCAAACCGTCGGCTTGCCGTCCACGCGTATCTGGCATTTGAGGACGCACTCCAGCCCCTTGTCGAAAGCGGCCTTGCACTTCGCGCGGCGCCCTTCGTCGAACATGTCGAAGCCCTCTTCGCCCCTGCTGGCGTCCAGGAGAAGCGACAGCACGTTGCGCATCGCGTTGTCATTGAAAGTTATCTGGGTCCAATATCCCTCCGTGCGGGCTGGGAACTGGGCCCATCCGCCGTTGGGAAGCTGCGAGGCCAAAAGCCAGTCGAGTCCGCGCTCTGCCGCTTTCAGCGCGTCTGGGCTTTTCTTCGCGGCGTAGTAGCGGGCGAGATAGCGAAGTTCCGTCGTAGTGGCGTTGTTGTCGATTGTCGCTTCCTTGGCTTCGCCCTTTTGCGCGATCACCTTCGCGCGCTTCTTTTCGTCGAAGCGCTTGCGCTTGTCCATGTTCTTGGCCCAGCCGCCGCAGTCCAGCTGGCTGTCCAGAACGTTTTGCAGAACATAATCCTCGACAGGCCAGCTGGCGGACTTGTCGTAGCTCTTCGGTTTTGCGAAGGCGGGCAGTGCCGCGAAAGCCGAAAGCGCGAGAACGGATGCAATGTATTTTATCTTCATGAAACTCCTTGTAGCGTTTTTCACGCACAGAATTTTACCAAATCCGCGGCGCGTTGTACAAGGGTTCTCGCGCGGGCCGCTTGGTTTTTTTGGCGCAGAAAGACGCATCGAGCCCGAATGCCCCGAGTCGACATCAAAAATCGAACGGGCCCGGGCGTCTGCGGCTACTGGCGGTGGTCGATTCGTGCCGGGCGGCCGGACCACGCCGCGCGCTGGGTCCAGTCGCTTTCCGGTTCGGTCCAGAACGCATCGTCCGGCGGCAGGCCGAGCGGCAGAAAGACCGCCATGCACATGTAGACGCTGCCGTAATCGATGTAGCGTTCGGCCAGCATCTGCTGCTCGCCGTTGAATCCGACGCGAAGCCATCCGCCCGGCAGGAAATTCTCCCGGCCCGTCTGCCGCGCGAGCACCGCGGTGAGGGCGCCGCGGACTGCGCCCGGCTTCGCGGGATAATTCTCCGGCCCGAGAAGCGCCGCGAGCGCCAGACCCTGGAACGTTCCGAATCGGTATGTTATCGACCTGCCGAAAAGCGGATACGTTCCGTCCGGCCCGATCATGCGTTCCTGAATGTCGGCGAACCGGCGCAGGCGCTTCTTCGCGAGCGCCAGATACTTTTCGCCGTCCGCGATCCCGTGCGCGGCCATGACGTGCGAGACGTCATAAATCATCGGCTGGATCACGAACGCGTTGTATCCGTCCACGGCGAAATCCTTTCCGTCCGCGTAGAGCCCGTCGCCGACGTACCACCCCTTTCGCGTCATGAACGCGTCCATGCCGTATCGAAGCCTGGCCATGTCGCATTCTCCGGTCGTTTCAAGAAGGAAGGCCTCGATTTCGGAAGCGAAGAGAAGCCAGTTCGTCTCGTATGGTTTCGTCGCACGCGTTGCCTTCATGCACTCGACGACATTCGAGCGGACTTCGCCCCGGACGCGCGCCCAAAGGTTGGACGGCGCGCGCATGAGGCCCTGCGCCAGAAACGCCGCGTCGACGAGAGTCTGCGCCGGCTTGTCGAAAGGCATCCTGTCTGGCGAACCGGGGCGGGTTATGTTGTCAAGCGCCTTGAGCGCATCGGCGCGCATTCTCGCGCGAAGCGTGCCTTCCGGCGTGTCGTCGTCGGGAAGTTCCAGCCAAGGGCCCAGGCCTGTCATGACGCGCCCGAAAGCCTCGAGCTCCGCGACCTGGTCGGTCCACGTGCCGGCGCGGCGCGGCATGTTGCGGTGCAGCGTCCCGGCCGCGAGATTGGTTATGACGGGATTGGCGATTCCGGCCGCCGCGTCAACCCAGAACGCGCGGTCCCGTGCGCCGGTCCCGGCCAAAGATGCCGTCGCCGCGGCGGCGGCCGCGACGCAAAAGAGTCTCACTGGATTCATTGCACCATTCCTTTGTTTCAGAGTGCGGCGCCGTGCGCCAGGCGAACGGTCGCGGCGGAGGCCGAAAGACCCGCGCCGAAGCCAGCGACGAGATATCTGCCGGGACGCGCGCGCGTCGCGAGGGTCAGGGGGATGGACGAGGAGCCGGGATTGGCGAACTCCTCTCCGCTTGTAAGAAGAATGTCCGAAAGCCCAACCGACTTCGCGAGCTGGCGGACCATGTACATGTTGGCCTGATGGGGCACGAATCCGTCCAGCGGCGGCTCGTCCGCAGCCGCTCTCGCGGCGAACTCTTTGAGGAACGGCGCGACTTCGGCGGCCACGAACGAAAACACCGCGAAACCGTCCATCGAGATCGGTCCGGCGGCCGGGCACGAGAGGGCTTCGCTGTAGCGCGAGAGCGTCGCGAAACTGCTGGCACCGCGGCTGTCGCTGCGGACGATTGTCGCCGTCGCGGCGTCGGAAAAGAGCGGCGCGGTGGCCGCGTCGCCATCCGCCACGAAAGGCGATTGCACGTCGCCGTCCAGAACGAGGACCGGCCTGGACAGGTCGGCCGAAATGCGCGAAGCCGTGTACAGCGCGTATGGATATGCGCTGCACGCCATCTGCAGATCCAGCGCCGGTGCGTCCGTCCCGAGAGAAAGCGCCGATGCGGCGCGGACGGCGAGCGACGGGAAGCGCGCCGGCGAAGTGAACGTCGCGGCAACTACAGCGCCGACATCCGCCAGCGCGCCGCGCGGCAGCCGCTCCGCGGCCTGCATGCAAAGATCGAAGAGAGTCGTGCCTTCCTCGACGACGCGGCGCTTGCGGAATCCCGTGGCCTCTACCGTCTTCGCCGGTGCCGTCGCCGTGTTGTCCACTTCGACGCCCCCGACTGCGGCGGAGACAGCCTCCAGCACGATCTCGGGAAGACGCATCATGTCAGATTATGAGCGAATCCCTGAGCTCGGGCAGCTTCGCCGACAGCCACGCCTGGCACGCGGCGAACGCATCATGCGCGGTGGAGCCGGGCGGCAGAGAATCCGGCACTTTGGCGTATTCGGCCAGATCCTCCTTCGTCAATCCCGCCAGCACCTTGGATATGACCGGTATGTACGTGGCACTCATCGACAGCTCGCCGACCCCCAGCGCTACCCAGTAGACGCCCACGACGGGATCCGCCGCGGACTCTCCGCAAACGCTGACGGGTATGCCGCGTTCGTTCGCGGCCGCGATAGTCATCTTGACAAGCTTCACGACGGCCGGATTGAGCGGCTGGTACAGTCCCGCGACGGCCTCGTTGCCGCGGTCCGCCGCCATCGTATACTGGACGAGATCGTTCGTGCCGATCGAGAAGAAGCCGACGAGTCTGGCGAATTCGGCGGCGTTCAGAGCCGCACTCGGCACCTCGATCATCGCGCCGACAGGCAGGTCGCGGTCGAACGGCACGCCCGCCGCCGACAGTTCCATTTTCACGTCTTCCAGAACACGCGCGCTCTCCTGCAGCTCCTCCACGCAGGAAACCATCGGGTACATAATCCGCACTTTGCCGTACGCCGAAGCGCGCAAAATGGCTCTAAGCTGGGTGCGCATCACCTGGCGGTGCGACAGAAGATAGCGTATCGAGCGGTTGCCGAGAAAGGGATTGGACTCCTTGGCGGAAATGCCGCGGACGAGTTTGTCGCCGCCTATGTCCAGAAGGCGTATCGTCGCGACCGAGCCTGGCGAAAGCTTCTCGGCGAAGCGCGCGGCGTTTCGGTACGCTTCGCACTGCTCGTCCTCGGACGGCTCCCTCTCCGCGTTCAGCCAGAGATATTCGCTGCGGTAGAGGCCGATGCCGCGCGCGCCGTATTCCTTGGCGCCGGCGACGGGCACGCCGGGGTGGACGTTCGCGCAAATAAGAATCTCGCCGCCGTCTTTCATCGTGCCGGCCGGGGCGCCGCCGGCCGCGGCCGCGGTCAGCTCGCGCTGCCGGCGCACCAGCGTCTCGAACTGCGCCGCGGTCTCCGCGTCGGGATTGATGGTCACGGCGCCGTTCGTGCCGTCCAGCAGAATCGTCTGGCCGGCGGTCACCCGGGAAGTTATGTCGCCGAGCCCGCAGACCGCAGGCAGGGCGAGCGCGCGCGCCAGAAGCGCGACATGGCTGGTCGTCGAACCGCCGTTCATCGCGAAGCCCAGCACGTACTCGCGCGGCAGCTGCACCGTCTCGGTCGGCGTCAGGTCGTCCGCCACGACTATCGACGGCTTCTTGAGTTCAAGGTGGGGGTTGTGGTTGTAGCCGGTGAGCGCTTTGAGAAGACGCCGCTCTATGTCGTCGAGGTCGCGCACGCGCTCCCTGAAATACGGGTCGTTCATGCGCTCGAACTGCGCCCGCGCGCCGTTCGCCGTCTTGCGGACGGCAGCCTCGGCGTTTAGCCGGTCCTCTTTTATGTATCTGGCCACCTCGGACTGCAGAACATCGTCCTCGAGTATCATCAAATGGCACTCGAACACCCGCACGTCGGCTCTTCCGGTGCGCTCCTTCAGTACGGATATCAACCCCTCCAGATCCCGCTGCGTCGCGGCGACCGCCCGCCTGAACCGCTGCATCTCCTCCTGCTCGCGGCCGGGCTCCACCACATATTCCGGAATCGGTATCTCGCCGTCGCCGCGGTATACGAACACCGGGCCGACGGCGAAACCACGCGCCGTCGGCAGCCCCGCGATTGTCATCGAAGGACTTTTATTCATATGTGCCGCACGTTCACTGCTCGTCCGGAATGTCGAACTTGCGCGAGATCAGCGCCTCCAGCTCATCAAGCACCTCCTCGGCCTGAGGACCGCTGGCCGTCACCTTCAGCACCGTGCCGCACGAGGCTTCGAGAGTCATGAGAGCCATGATCGACTTGCCCGAGACGACATTGCCGTCCTTCTCGACTTCGACGTCCGCGTCGAACCGGCTGGCGGTCTTCGCGAACAGCCCCGCGGGGCGAACGTGCATTCCGTACTTGTTCAGGAGCGTGAACTCCCTGACTATTTTGTCTGCCATTGGCGTCTTCCCTTCCGATTGTCTGCCTTTGTCGCCCCTGCGCGACGACGCAGGTGCTTCGAAAGCTCCGTCGCGGGATTGAACCCCGCGGAAATCAATTTCTGCTGCTGGGCGGCGGCCTCGACGAGATTGACGAGGTCGCGGCCCTCCGACACGGGGATCACGACGTTGGGCACGTCCACCCCGAGTATCGTGCGCGTGCGGCGCGTCTGCCCGGTGCGATCGACCTCGCCGCGGATTTCGTCAAGCCGCCTGAAGGTGATCACGAGCTGCAGGCGCTTTTCGCCGCGCACAGCGTTTACTCCGAATATTCTCGGGATATGCACTATCCCGATGCCGCGAATCTCCATGAAGCCGGCGGTCGACTCGCTCGCGCTGGCGAAGAGCAGATTCGTCGCGACGTCCTTTCGTATGCACGTCAGGTCGTCGGCGACTATGGCGTGGCCGCGCTTTATGAGGCCGAGCGCCGTTTCGCTCTTGCCGAGGCCGGGGTCGCCCTCTATGAGGACCCCCAGTCCGCACACTTCGACCATCGTGCCGTAGATGGACGTACGCGGGGCCGCGAGCTGTTCGAGGACGAACGTCGCGTGGCGCGAGAACAGCCTTGTCGAGAGCGGGGTCGTCAGTATGACCGCGCCGCACTTCTCGGCCATCGCCACTGCGCCGTCGGACGGCCGGTGCCCGTCGGTCATGACGAACACCCGGGCCTTGCGCTCGACGAGCTCTTTGAAGCGCGCCTCGCGTCCGCCGGGCGGCATGGAATCGAGGTATGCAGATTCCGCATTGCCCACGACCTGCACCCGTCCCCACGCGAAGCACTTGTAGAAGCCTGTCAGCGCGAGTCCCAGCCTGTTGACGATGGGCTCTGAAATTACGCGGTCGATACTGGCCCTGCCTGCGGCGATTTCGAGCTGCATGCGCTCGCCGCCGGCTTCCAGGAAGTCGGCCACGGTCACGCGCGAGCCCCTTACCGCGCTCTTTGCAGGCAGGTTTTTCATGTATCGCCCCTCGCGTCAGTTTTTCACGGACGCCGCGCGCTGCTTGCGCACCGTGCCCTTGCGGGCTTTGACGCGCATTCTCAGGAGCTGGCGCTCCGCCCTGGCCGCCGCCGCGTCGATGACGCTCTTGGCGCTCTCGGAGAATTCCTTGGCCCCGACCGCCGTCGAACCGAGCCTGTTCGCAATGACTTCGGCCATGTACATATGCTTCTTGACGTCGATGTCTATGACGATATTTATCGTCGTCACCTTCGGGAACTTGGCCGCGAGTTTCTGCATGCGCTGCTCGGCGTACTCCTTGAGAGACTCGATTCTCACATCGCTGTGTCTCATGGTTACTTCTATGCTCATTGTTGTCTCCTTTCCTTGTTTGTTCTCGATGAACCCGTTTCGCGCCTTGCGGCGCTACATCCTGAAGCCGTCTCCCAGATACCTCGCCCGGACCTCTCCGTCGCGGACGAGTTCCGCCGCGGTGCCCTCCCTGAGCAGCCGCCCGTCGTAGACCATGTACGCGCGGTCGACGACCGACAGGGTCTCGCGCACGTTGTGGTCTGTGATGATTATGCCCAGCCCGTCGCGCGCGAGCTTTCTGACGATGTCCTGTATTTCGCTCACCGACAGAGGGTCGACGCCGGCGAAAGGCTCGTCGAGCATGAGTATCGCCGGGTTGCGCACCAGTGCGCGGGCGATCTCGAGCTTGCGCCGCTCGCCGCCCGAGAGCGTGTAGGCGGGCTGGCCGGCGACCTTCATGAGGTCGAACGGCGCGAGAAGCTCCTCCGCCCGCTCATTGCGCTTCTTGCGGTCGAGCGGGAGCGTCTCGAGTATCGCCATGACATTGTCCCAGACGCTGAGCTTTCTGAAGACGCTCGCCTCCTGCGCGAGATAGCCGAGGCCCTTTCGAGCCCTCATGTAGACGGGCAGCCCCGTCACATCCTCGCCGCGAAAGACCACGCTGCCGCCGTCGGGCCTGACGAGGCCGACCACCATGTAGAACGTCGTCGTCTTGCCGGCCCCGTTGGGTCCGAGCAGGCCGACGATCTCGCCGCAGGAACACGCGAAATCCATGCCGTTGACGACCGTTCGGTCGCCGTAGATCTTCACGAGCCCTGACGCCTTCAAGTCGGGTTCGCGGGCGACCGGCCCCGCGGCCGCCGATTTTTCGGCGGCCATGGCACTCATCGCCTTGGCTACTATATCCTCTTCCTGCCGCATATATTCGCCGGATGTCCCGCTCCTATCTGCCGAGCAGCGACTTGGCGCCCTCCTTCGCGTCCAGTCCGCTCGCGTCGACGGTCACGGTGGAACCCTCCACCTCGACCTGCTCGGTATCTATCCAGAATGTGATCTTGCGCCCCTCGACTTCGCTCTTGCGCCGGCCGTCGTCCCTGAGCCTGGCCGTCACGCCGGTCTTCGCGTCGCCGTAAAGAACGACCTTCGAGAGGGCCTTGTTGTACGTGGCCTTCGCGCAGCTGCCGGATCTCACGCCGTTTGTGACGGCGACATCGCCGATGGCCACCACGCGCTTGAGCGTGTTGGTGCCTTCCAGAAAGAGGCTGACCTCGCGCGCGTGCATCTTGAATTCCTCGTCGTCCACGAACACGTTGCCTTCGAAGGCGATGACGCCTTCCTTTCTCAAATACGTCGCGCGGTCGCTCGTGACCTTCACCGAACGCGGCGAAGCGCCGCCGCCCTTCGAGGCGGCCTCGACGAGAACCTCCGTCGCGGGTGCGGCGGACGGCGGTGGAACGCCGTCCCTACCTGGCGTGGTGCGTGGTAGGGTCGCCGTTTCGGCCGGCGCGGCGAGGATTGTCTCGGCCAGCAGTATTGTCGCTAACATCGTCACAGTTTGACTCCTTTGAAATCTATGGCCGTCGAAGTTATCTCGACGCCGGAAAAAACCCTCACGAATTCGTCCGGGAACGAGAAATACACTCCGCTGCCGCTCAGCGTCGTATCGCCCTGGCGCCCGGTCGCGCGGCCCTCGAGCCAGCCGCTTTTCGTGTCGCGGTCCATGACGCCGCTCGGCGCCGCGAGCTCGAGCACCACCGCGCCGTCCTCGGCGTATTC